>JBOGJK010000150.1:0-2245 GCA_050745345.1 Thermoanaerobaculia bacterium | reverse complement strand
ATCCCGAGTCGAAGGACCCTGCCATCAACGAAGCATACGACGGCGCGGGTTTCGCCTACGACTTCTACCAGCAGGCCTTCGAGCGCAACTCGATCGACGACCGTGGGATGCGGCTCGATTCAACGGTCCACTATGGAAAGGACTACGACACCGCCTTCTGGAACGGCCGCGAGATGGTCTATGGCGACGGCGACGGGGACCTGTTCCGCCGCTTCACCGTGTCCATCGACGTGATCGGACACGAGCTCACGCACGGCGTCACGGGGGCGGAGGCCGACCTCGATTACGAGGGAGAGCCGGGTGCTCTGAACGAGCACTTCTCGGACGTCTTCGGCTCCCTTCTCAAGCAGTGGCATCTGAGCCAGAAGGCGGAAGAGGCCGACTGGATCATCGGCGCGGGGCTCTTCACGTCGAAGGTCAAGGGGGTCGGCCTCCGGTCCATGAAGGCGCCGGGCACGGCCTACGACGACCCGGTGATCGGCAAGGATCCCCAGCCCGGCCACATGAAGGACTTCTACCGGGGCACCGATGACGACGGCGGTGTTCACATCAACTCGGGGATCCCGAATCACGCCTTCTATCTGGCCGCCACGGCGATCGGCGGCCTTGCGTGGGAGAAGGCGGGCAAGATCTGGTACGTCGCCCTGCGCGATCGACTCCGCCGCAGCGCGAACTTTTCAACCGCCGCACGCACGCTCGTCGCCCTCGCCGGAGAGTTGTTCGGCCTCGGTGGAAAAGAAGAGAAAGCGGTTCAGGCCGCCTGGAAGAGCGTTGGGGTCCTGCGATGAAACGACAGCGGCCGCGGACGCGCGGCGCCGGCGCGACCCGACGCGTGACGCTCGTCCGCACGGGTGGATTTGCCGGGATTCGCCGGCAGGCCACGATCGACACAGGCGATCTGCCTCCGAAGGAGGCTGCGGCGCTACTGCAGTGCATCGAGGGTCTCCGGCTCGCCGGTTCCGAGGGTCGCGGCGCCAAAGGCGGGGGCCAGCCTGACCGCTTCTGCTACACGCTCACGCTCGAAGACGGAGGCTCCAGCAGCACGGTCTCCTTCCGGGAAGGGGAAGAGCCGCCCGGTCTGCGCCCGCTCCTCGCCGCCCTCGTGGGAACCAAGCACCCGACAAGGCGCCGACCGCCGCGATGATCGGCGCAGGTAGGCCGGTTGTGGACGGCGATCACGTCTTTTCGCGCCCCACGGTCGGCGGGGCGAACCAGGGGTAGAGAGCGGGCAGGACGAGAAGCGTCAGCAAGGTCGCCGGCACCAGGCCTCCGATGACTACGGTCGCCAGCGGGCGCTGGACTTCGGCGCCGGCCGACGTCGCCAGAGCCATGGGGACGAAGCCGAGCGCGGCAACCAGCGGCGCCATGGTCATCGCCCGCATCCGCTCGATGCCTCCCCGGAAGGCCGCTTCCCGGGCCGACAGGCCGAGCTTCTGCTGGTCGATCATGTAGGAGATCAGGACGACGCCGTTCATCACGGCGACCCCCGCGAGCGCGATGAAGCCCACAGCGGCGGAAATCGAGAACGGCATTCCCCGCAGCAGCAGAGCCAGCACCCCTCCCGTCGCCGCGACCGGGACGTTCAGGAAGATCAGGAGCGCCAGGCGAAACGTGCCGAACATCATGAAGAGCAGCAGGAGGATCAGAGAGAGCGCCAGGGGCACGACGAGCGTGAGCCGGCGGCTGGCGCGCTCGAAGTTCTCGAACTGGCCTCCCCACTCCAGACGGTATCCCGGCGGCAGGGTCACCTTCCGCGCCACGGCGCGCTGCGCCTCGGAAACGAAGCCGGCGAGGTCGCGCCCCCGGACGTTCGTCTCGACCGCGATCCGACGCTGCAGGTTTTCGCGCCCGATCTGGTTGGGCCCATCCTCCCGAAGGATCGTAGCGAGCTGCGCGATCGGGATGAGGCGGCCCTGCGGATCCGCGACGGGCAAGTTCCCGATCTTGGCGGGGTCGTCCCGGTCGGGGGCATGGATCCGGACCTGAAGGTCGAAGCGCTTCGACCCTTCGAACACCTGGCCCACGGTCCGCCCGCCTACCGACGCGATGGCGTCGAGGACCTCCTCGGCCTTCACCCCGTAGCGGGCGAGCTTGATCCGGTCCACGACGACCCGCAGCATGGGAAGCCCGGCGATCTGCTCCGCCTTGGTGTCGGCCGCCCCGGGAACCGTCGCGACGACTCGCGCGATCTCCTCCGCTTTCTTCTCGAGGACCTCCAGGTCTTCGCCGAAAACCAGGATGGCAA
>JBOGJK010000149.1:0-1595 GCA_050745345.1 Thermoanaerobaculia bacterium | reverse complement strand
CATCCTGATCGAGCCGACGGGCGGCTTGAAGATCATGGACTTCGGCATCGCGCGCCTCACGCAGGAGCGCGGCATGACGGCCACGGGCACGGTCGTGGGCACGCCCGACTACATGTCGCCCGAGCAGGCGCGAGGCCAGCCCCTCGATGTCCGTTCCGACATCTACTCGACGGGCGTCGTGCTCTACGAGCTCTTCGCCGGCACGCTCCCCTTCGAGGGGGACAGCCCGCTCGCGGTGGTGCTCAAGCATGTCCAGGAGAAGCCCCCTTCGCCTCAGACCAAGAACCCGAAGATCGATCCGAAGGTGGCGGTGATCGTCCTGAAGTGCATGCAGAAACAGCCGGCCGACCGCTACCAGAGCATCAACGAGTTGTACGAGGCGCTCGCTCGAGTGACCGCGGCCGCCGCGTGAGGCGGGGCGGGCCGGCGCCGCTTTCAGGCAGAATCGCAGCCGTGCGCCGCGCGGTCCGTTCCCTCCTGATTCTCGGGGGTCTTGCCGGAGCGCTTCCCGCGGCCGCCCAGCCGGAGCAGCCATTCGAGCCGCCGGCCTTCCAGCCGCACTTCACGTTTGGGTGGGACGCCCTCGCGCGCTACGACGACATTTATCACCTGCGCGTTCGCCCCGACATCGAGCGCGGACGCTTCCAGCTCCGGCCGGAGGTCGGCTTCCGGTTCTCCGAGCGGTTCCGGATCGGCGTGCGCGCGGTCGCCACCTACGGGACCGACGAGAACAGCGGCAACTCGGCCAACTTCGACAACTACCGCTCGCGCGGCGTCGCGGTCGAGCGCTACTACCTGGAGGCGAGGCCCGGCGACTTCTTGATCCACGCCGGGGCCTTCGGCATGCCGCTCGCGGCGACGGAGATGCTCTGGGACCGAGACATCCAGACGCCGGGAGCGGCCGTCTCGTATCAGGCGGCCACGGGCCCAGGCTCCACGCTGACACTCGCCGGGGCCGGCTTCTATGGTCCCCAGTCTCAAGGCGACCACACGCGCATCGGCGCGGGGCAGGCGATCTGGCGCGCGGGAGACCGAGACCGCGTCGAGGTCGAGGTCGCGGCTTCCTTCTGGTACTTCGACCCGGACGACCTGAAGTTCTTCTTCGCCGACGGCCGGCCGAACCTGATCCGGCAGAACTACCCGAACGCGGCCAGAACGGGCCTTCTCTCGGACTACGAGATTGCCGACCTGCTCGTGCGGCTGCGCTTTTCCGTCGGGAGTGTGCCGGTCCTCGTCAGTCTCGACGGTATCAAGAACTTCGGGCTGCGAGGCGCGGCGAAGGAAGAGGGGGAGGGGGAGGCCTTCGAGGGCAACCTGACGATCGGCCGCGTCGGGACCCCATGGAACTGGCGCGTCTTCTACACCTTCCAGTACGTCGAGCGGGACGCCGTCATCGGCGCGTACAACACCGACGACTGGTGGTTCCACACCTGGCACAGCGGCCACCGCATTGGCCTGGCGGTCACCGTGCTCCCCAATGTCTTCTTCCAGGGCTCCGTCGTCTTCCAGAGACGCCTGGACCGCGAGAACTACTTGAACCGCATCCTCGTCGACCTCGTGAAGATGTTCTAACCGGGGTCCACACCGAATTCCTG
>JBOGJK010000148.1:0-4644 GCA_050745345.1 Thermoanaerobaculia bacterium | reverse complement strand
AATACCAGGACGTAAAGGTCGGAGACGTCCTCGAGGCGTACCAGATCGAGAAGGTCGCGGGAGTTATGGGAGCGTAAACCGTTAACCGTTAACCGTTAACCGACCCTCTGGTTCCGCCTCCGCGTTCGCCGTTCACGGTTTCCGGTTCACGGTTCACGGTTCACGGTTCACACATGATGGTGATCGCCTACGCCGTCTTCGACCTGCACCTGCCCGGCTCGCGGGGCCTGAAGGAGAAGCGAATGGTCCTGCGCAGCCTGAAGAGCCGCCTGCGCAACGAGTTCGAGGTCTCCGTGGCCGAAGTCGACGGGCAGGACCTGCTGCAGCGCGGTTCGCTCGCGGTGGCGGTCGTCGGCCCCGACCAGGCGCCGCTCGACGCGCTCCTGCAGAGGATCTTGAGCTTCATGGAAGCGAATCTCGACGGAGAGATCCTCAATTATCAGAATGAGTTCATCCATTTGTAGCGTGAACCGGGAACCGAAAACCGGGAACCGGAGCCGAGCGCTGCTTCCGTCATCGGTTTACGGTTCACGGTTCACGGTTCACGAACCGAGAGGCTGAGATCACCATGAAAAACGAAACGCGCCGCAGCCAGAGGGTGGCGCTCCTCGTACGCGAAGAGCTGTCGCGCTTGGTGCTGACCGAGGCGCACGATCCGGAGCTGCACCGCGTCACGATCACGGACGTCGAGATGCCGCCGGATCTGAAATCGGCCCGCGTGTACTTCTCGTGCCTCGGCGAGGAGGCCGACCGCGCCCAGGCGGCTGCCGCCCTGGAGCGGGCCTCGGGCTACCTGCGGCGGGAGGTCACGCGGCGCTGCGGGCTGCGCTACGCCCCGGAGCTTTTCTTCGCTCTCGACCGGACCCTCGAGCGGGGCGCGCGGATCGAAGAGCTGCTGGCGCAGGTGAAGGCCGCGGCGCCCCCGCCCCGGGAAGACGAGTCGTGACCCGGCCGGCCCCGCCGCGGCTGCCGGACGCGTTGCGAAAGGGGTTTCTTCTCCTCATCGACAAGCCGCCGGGGCTGACATCGCACGACGTCGTCGAGCGCGTCCGCCGGGCGCTCGCTCTACCCCGCATCGGCCACAGCGGCACCCTCGACCCGATAGCCACCGGTCTGCTGCTGCTGTGCGCGGGCGGCGCCGCCCGGCTCCAGAGCTTCTTCACGCGGATGGACAAGTCCTACGAGGGGGTGATCCGGCTCGGGCGCGCTACGACGACCTACGACCGCGAGGGGGAAGCGGTGGGTCCCGAGCGGGACTCCTCCGGCCTGCGCCGGGAGGACGTCGAGGCCGCCGCCGCCGCCTTTCGCGGGGAGTTCCTCCAGGTCCCGCCCCCCTACTCCGCGAAGAAGGTGGGAGGCCGCAAGCTCTACGAGCTCGCCCGAAAGGGAGAGCACATCACCGTCGCCCCGAAGAAGGTGCGCGTCGCGGATCTCTCCTTCGGCGAGCCGCGGGACGGCAGGCTCCCCTTCTCCATCTCCTGCACCTCCGGCACCTACATCCGTTCGATCGCGAGCGAGCTCGGAGAGAAGCTCGGCTGCGGCGCGCATCTGGAAGTGCTGCGGCGCACGCGCGTGGGAGGCTTCGAGGTCCGCGACGCACTGCCGCTGGAGGAGTTCGAGCGCCGGGGCGTCGAGGCGCGCCTCCAGGCGCCCCACGCGGTCCCGCTCACGGGCGTCCCGTTTCCCTTCGAGCGCGTGAGCGTCGCGTCGCTCGAGGCCTGGAAACTGCGCAAGGGACAGCCGATCGCGGTCAAGAGTGTCGCCGCCCGAGAAGGGGATTGGGTGACCCTCGTGGGGCCCGGCGACGAGATGGTGGCCCTGGGCCAGGTCACGCCGATCGGGCATGGAGGCGTCTCTATGATCCGGCCGAAAATCGTGCTGGGAGGATAGTCGACGGTCGGCGGTCCGCAGGGTGCGGGCCCTCCTGTCGACTGTCGACTGCTTCCTGTGATAGGCTGCCCGTTTATAAGAAAAAGTGTGAAGTGATTGAGAACGTAGTGGAGGATCAGTGAACGTCACGGAGTACGCGAAGGAAAAACCGAACGTCGTCAGGCAGTTCCGCACTCATGACAGCGACACCGGCTCCCCGGAGGTCCAGGTCGCGCTGTTGACGAGCCGGATCGGCTACCTGACGGAGCACTTCAAGTCGAACGCGAAAGACCATCACTCGCGGCGCGGCCTGTTGAAGCTCGTCAGCCGCCGCCGGCGGCTGCTCGATTACCTGAAGAGCGAAAGCCCGGAGCGCTACCAGAAGTTGATCGAGCGCCTCGGCCTGCGCAAGTAGATCCGACGGCCCCGTCGGGCCTCGGGTGACGTTCCCGAGGGAGGCCAGGCCACCGGCCGCGCCCTCCGTTCCGCCCGCCTCGCCGCCGCTTGAATAGAGGATAGAGCCATGATCCACAAGTCCACCCTCCCCCTGGGCGCCAGTTCTCTCGAGATCGAGATCGGCAAGCTCGCCAAGCAGGCGGACGGCGCCGCCGTCGTCCGCTACGGCGACACGGTCGTGCTCGCGACCGCCGTCTTCGCCAAGGAGCCAAAGGAAGCGGCCGAGTTCTTTCCCCTGACCGTCGACTACCGCGAGAATACCTACGCCGCGGGCCGCATCCCGGGAGGCTGGTTCAAGCGGGAGGGGCGTCCCACGGAGAAGGAGATCCTGACTTCCCGCCTGATCGACCGGCCGATGCGCCCCCTCTTCCCGAAGGGGTTCTTCCACGAGACACAGCTGATCGTCTTCGTCCTCTCGGCCGACGGGCAGAACGACCCGGACGTGCTCGCCATCAACGCCGCCTCCACCGCCCTCACCTGCTCGGTGATCCCCTTCTATTCCCCCGTCGGCGCCGCGCGCGTCGGGCGGCTGAACGGGCAGTTCGTCCTCAATCCCGCCAACGCCGAGCGCGACCGCTCGGACATCGACCTCGTCGTCGCGGGCACCGAGGAGGCCGTCGTCATGGTGGAAGCGGGCGCGCGCGAAGTCGCCGAGCGCGACGTGATCGACGCGATCTTCTTCGGGCACGAGGCCATCCGCAGAATCGTCGCCGCGCAGAAGGAGCTGGCCCAGAAGGCCGGCCATCAGAAGCCGCACTGGCAAGCGCCCGAGCCCTACCCGGCCTCCGTCGGCGGCGAGGTGCGCCAGAAGTGGGAGGCCCCGATGATGGCGGCCCTCACGATGAAGGGAAAGATCGCCTCCTACGCCGAGATCAAGGCGGTCAAGAAGGCGGCGGTTTCGCTGGTCCCCGAGGCGGAGGAGGAGCTGCGGGACCAGACGGCCCGCGCCGCCGACGATCTGGTGAAGGTCCTGACCCGCGAGACGATCCTCGACCGCGGCCAGCGCCTCGACGGACGGAGGTTTGACGAGATCCGCCCGATCGCCTCGGAGGTGGGGCTGCTCCCCCGCACGCACGGCTCGGCCCTCTTCACGCGCGGAGAGACGCAGGCCCTGGTCACCGCGACCCTCGGCACCGCCGACGACGTCCAGATCATCGAGGAGTACGAGGGGGAGTCGGAGCACACGTTCCTGCTCCACTACAACTTTCCTCCCTTCTCGGTCGGCGAGACGAAGTTCCTGCGCGGCCCCTCGCGGCGCGACATCGGGCACGGGAGCCTCGCGCGGCGGGCGCTTTCCCCGGTCCTGCCGACCGAGGAGGCCTTCCCCTACACCGTGCGGGTCGTCTCCGACATCCTGGAGTCCAATGGGTCCTCCTCCATGGCGACCGTCTGCGGGGGCACGCTCGCGCTGATGGACGCCGGCGTGCCCATCAAGGCGCCGATCGCGGGGGTCGCGATGGGGCTCGTGTCCGACGGGGACCGTTTCGCGATCCTGACGGACATCGCCGGCCAGGAAGACCACTACGGCGACATGGACTTCAAGGTGGCGGGCTCCGCCGACGGCATCACCGCGCTGCAGATGGACATCAAGATCAAGGGACTCTCGCGCGAGATCGTGGAGCGCGCCCTCGAGCAGGCCCGGCGTGGGCGGCTCGAGATCCTGCAGAAGATGTCCTCGGCGCTCGACCGGCCGCGCGCGAACATCTCCCCCTACGCGCCGCGCATCTTCACGATACAGATCCCGCGCGATCGCATCCGCGACGTCATCGGCACGGGCGGAAAAACGATTCGCTCGATCATCGAGTCGACCGGGTGCAAGATTGACGTCGAGGATTCCGGACGCGTCTCGATCGCTTCCTCCGACGAGGCGGCCGCCCTGCGCGCCATCGAGATCATCGAAAGCCTCACCCAGGAGCCTGAGATCGGCAAGGTCTACAAGGGCAAGGTACGCCGTGTCGAGCCGTACGGCGCCTTCGTCGAGATCCTCCCCGGCCAGGACGGCCTCGTGCACATCTCGGAGCTCGCCCCCTACCGCGTGCGGGAGACGACCGACGTCGTCAAGGAAGGCGACGAGGTCACCGTCAAGATCATCGCGGTGGATCCGACCGGCAAGATCAAGCTCTCGCGAAAGCAGGCGCTCTCCAAGGAGGAGCTCGAGGCCGAGATGGCCCTGGCCCCCGTGGGCGCACCCGGCGAGGACGAAGGGCGCGGGGAGTTCCCCCGCGGCGGGCGGGGCCCCGGGGAGCACCGGGGACATCCCAATCGCGACCACCGCGTCCCGCGAGGCGGTCGCCGGTAGCCCACGGCTCGTCGGAAGGT
>JBOGJK010000147.1:0-5030 GCA_050745345.1 Thermoanaerobaculia bacterium | reverse complement strand
CCGCCTCGGCGGGGGTCTCCGGGACCGGCGCAGCCGCCGAGGCCGCGGTCACGGGCCCGGCCGGCGTCGCCCTGGCCGCCGCCGTCGCCTTCTGGTCGATCTCGGAGAAGGGCACCGAGAGAAGCGTTCCGTCCTTGCGTGTCAGGAGCACCGTGTTGCCCCGGCGCACCGGCGGCTGCTTCAGGTCGATCCGGCCCCCGCCGCGCAGCACGACCACGTCGGAGGCCCCGGCGGCGCCCGCCGACAGAGCCATCAGGAGAACCAGTGCGGCGTGTCTCATTGCTGCTCTTTCCAGTTCTGGTTGATCGTCGACAGATCTCCCGGCACGATCTCGGGCGGCGGCATGAACTTGTCGTCCCGCAGGAACATGTTCGTCGTCGTGCCGTCGGACAGCGTCACCTGCGACTCGGTCGTCAGCCCCGGCCCCATGTCGGCCCGGTAGTCGGCGAAGGTGCCCGTCGGCGTCGAGATATTGTAACCGCCCCGGCCGTCCAGGAAGAAGAAGCGGTAGCGGAACGAGTTGCCGTTGGTCGTGCAAGGGCTGGTCGAGTCGGGCGTGAAGGTGATCAGCGTCAGGAAGCCCTGTGTCGAGAGGACCGAAGAGAGCGTCTTCTCGTTCAAGGTCGCGAAGTCGAGGAAGAAGCCGGTGTCCGAGGTCCCCGGCCCCGACCCGACGGGAGTGATGCCGCCCGCCGGCGTGATGTTGCGCAGATCCCCCTCGCGCAGGGTCGCGTTCTGGCCGGTGTCGAGCACGTAGTAGAAGCGCTGCACCGACGTGTTCGTTCGCGCCAGCTCCGCCCGGTCCCCCGTCCCGAAGGCGATGCCCAGGGTCGGCCGCAGGCCGCCCGACACATAGATGACCGCCGGGTCCTGGAAGATCGGCTGGTTCGGCTGGCTCGATGGGGTGATCCCGTCGATCGTCGCGGCGTCGTAGAGCAGGAAGGCCGCGTAGCCGGAGACGTTCTGTGTCGCCGTGTCGCAGTTGTTGCAGATGCCGCGGCCGACAGATCCGTCGGGCGTCAGGTCCACGCGCCACATCTTGCCCCTCCCGTCGCCGATGAAGAGGACGTCGAGATACCCGTTGTCGTCGTAGTCCACCACCGCGGGCGGGGCGGGCATCGGCCCGAAGTCTACCGCGCCCACACCGCTGTCGTCGCCGTCCGTCAGCTTCGAGAGGATCCCGCCCGTCTCGATGTCCACGATGTAGAGGGCGCGCCCGCGCGTGGCCGGGCGGGCGGGGCAGGTCGGCGGGCAGACCTGATCGGCCAGGAGGAGCGGGTCGCCTGGCCGCCAGTTGGGGTCGAAGCCCCCTCCGAAGAGGGCGACGTACTTGTCCTTGGGCGTTCCGCCGTCCAAGACCTGGATCCGCCCGAGCGTGGGGCGGGACCAGGTCTGGCCCATGCGCGGGATGACGTTGTCGGTGATCTCCCAGAGGACCTCGGGGAAGTTGCGAGAGACAACGCTGCCCGCCGAGCAGCCGGAGCCGCCGCCGCCGTTGGAGCAGTCGGGCGCGTTGTCTTTGGAAGCGGTCTTGATCCCCTGGGCATCGATCTTGTCGGGCTGCGTCACGTCGAGGGCATAGACAAGGCTCGCTCCCTGACGTGTGGTGCCCACGATCACGCTGCGCCAGACGCGGTCGCCCGGCGTCGGGGTGCCGGCGTGCGCCGGATCGATGAAGACGTCGGCCTTGCCCATCGAGCCGTCCACGAAGTACTGCGGCCGCGGCGGCAGATTGAGCAGGTTCGGGAATGACCCGTTCATCAGCGCTGCCGGGGCGTAGGCGACGAGCTCGCGCCCGGTGCCGAGGTCCCACGTGTCGTCGAAGGTGCCGCCGTCGTCGCGGTCCCAGACGCCGGCGTCAAAGATGTGCAGGCAGCAGTCGTTGGCGCCGACGGCGAGCATCTTGCGCCGCTTGGAATGGGTCTGGGCGAAGGCGGCGTAGTTGTTCAGGTTGGCCGAGAGATACTGGAAATAGTTGGGCGGAGTCAGCATCAGCGGCTCGGAGTGGAAGATGTCCCCCAGCTTGTGGGCATACCCCTTCGGGAGCGTCTCCCCATCCGTCTGGAATTGCGGGGGATCGGTGCCCGGAGGCGGTGTCGCGTCCTGGTAGAAGTAGGAGTACTTCTGCTGCTCGCCGGCGTTGGGCCCGATGGGCGGGCCCGGAGGCGCGATGCCCGGCTGGTTCAAGACCTCGTCGCGGCTGCCGTTGGTCGACATGCCGCCCCGCACGAAGTCGATCGTGAGCTTGGCGCGGAGCTGGTCGGCGGCTGCCGCGGGGTTCAAGCCCATCGCGCTGATCAGAGCGCCGGAGCACGTGCCGCCCGGGCAGAAGAGGTCCTGCCGGGTCCGCGGCACCGTCGCGCCCGTGGACCACACCATCTTGCGCCCGGGCCAGACCGTGATCTCGGGGGCCTTCGGCGCGAACGGCCCGACGGGCGCCGCGCCCTGCGCCAGGTTCGCCGCCGGGTCGGTGTAGCCGAGCACGCGGGCCGCGTTCCAGACCGGCTTGCGGTCGACGGGATTCGCGACATTCGGGGCCGACTCGTCCGGGAATCCGGCGACAACGCCGAGCGGAGGAGTCGGGGTGGGCGTGCCCGGGCCCGGGGTCGGCGCGCCCGGCGTGACGACCGGGATGGTCCCGTTGGGCGACAGCAGGTAGCTCTTCAGAGACCCGCTCCAGATCGACCACTGCGCAAACGATCCGTCCGACGTGTTGGCGCTCGGGATGACCGCGCCGATCTGCGCCGTGTCCGATCCCTGGCCGCTCGCGAAGCCGGGAACGCTGGGAGCGGCAAAGGAGTTCTCGTTGCGCTTGAAGTTCAGAATGCTCTGCAGCGCGTTCTGCAGGTCCGTCCGGTTGGTCACGCCGAAGACGCGCCCCCGGCGGGTGGGATCCGTCGTGCTGCTCGAGTTGTCCGCGATGCAGGTCAGACGCGGGTCGTTGGGATCCAGGCCCATGGCGACGACAAACACCGGAATCGCGTCCACCGGGACTGAGGGATCGATCGCGTGGGCCGCTGCGCGCGCGCCCGCCGGGGCCTCCGGCAAGAGCAGGGCGCCCAGGTCGCCGGCGGGGCCGAGGCCCGTGGGGCCGCCCGAGCACGGGTCGCCGAAGCACTCCTCGATGCCATCGGTCAGGAGCACGATGAGGTAGTTGCGGCAGTTGATCGCCGGGTCGTCGGTCAGCGGGAAGACGGCGTTGACGAAGTAGTTGTAGGCGTCGCGCAGCGCGCCGGCGAGCGGCGTCCCCGGAGCGGACGCGATGACGTCCCGCGCGGTCTCCTCGAGGCGGTACTCGCTCATGTGCGCCGCCGTGGAGTCGTAGCTGACGACCGAGGAGGCGAAGCGCAGCAGTCGCTTGATGACCGGGACACTCGGCGTGTCGCTCGGGATCCAGTCTCTGGGGAACGGCACGACCGGCCAGTCGGCGATGCCGGGCGGCGGCGCGACCACGGGATAGGGGTTGTAGCTCGAGGGGGACGCGAAGGAGTTCTTCGAGATGCCGCCGCAGTCCTGCGAATAGACGTCGCAGGGGTTCGACAACGGCGGGAAGGGACAGGAGATCCCGCCGAAGGCGTCGTTGGGGAACTGCTGGTCGCGCTGCCGCGGCACGTCGGGGTCGAAGATGGCCGCGTACATCCCCTGGTTGCGGCGGTTGAGCAGCGCGCCCGAGTCCACCAGGCCGTCGGCGTCGTTGTCGGGAGTCGTCGGCTGAGAGCCCCAGGGCGGGTTGCCGGTCAGCGAGTCGTCGGCCTGGTAGATCCCGAGCCCGGAGCCCAGGTCGAAGAGATCGGCCCTCCGATAGCGGATCAGCACGGTCTTGCGCAGCTCGAGTGTCGAGTCCGGGTCCGCCTGCGGGTCGTCGAAGCCGCGGTCGGCCAGCGGCAGCGGCCTCAGGTCGGGCTCTCCATTCGCGTCCAGATCCAGGAACGCGCAGAGCTTGGTCACATCGTAGGGACACTGGCCGCACAGGACAGGGTCCGCCGTGATGCCGCCCGGGATGCCCACGCACGGGGTCGCCGGCGGCGGCAGCGGAGGCGGCGGGGGCGCCATGGCGAGGAGCCCCCGGATCGCGGGCGACAGCCAGTTGGCGATCGCCGGCAGGACGCTTGCGGCCGGGAAGTGCCCGAGCGGCAGGATGACCGGCGTCGGCGTCGCCGTCCTCACCGGCGTCCCGGGAGTATTCGGCGTCCGCGTCGGCGGCACCGGCGTGTTGGTCGGCGTCACGGGCGTCGCAGTCCGCGTGGCGGTCGGCGGAACCGGCGTATTGGTGGCCGTCCGCGTGGCGGTCGGAGGCGCCGGCGTATTGGTCCGCGTGGCCGTCCGCGTGGCGGTCGGCGGCGCCGGCGTATTGGTCCGCGTCGCTGTCCGCGTGGCGGTCGGCGGAGGCGCCGTGTTGGTGCGCGTCGGCGTGTTGGATGGCGTGAACGTCCGGGTGAACGTCGGGGTGTTCGACGGCGTCAAGGTCCGCGTCGCCGTCGGCGTGCGCGACGGCGTGAACGTCCTCGTGACCGTCGGGGTGATCGACGGCGTCAAGGTCCGCGTCGGCGTGATGGTCGGCGTGTAGGTCCGCGTCGGCGTCAGCGTGATGGTCGGCGTGAAGGTCCGCGTCGGCGTTAGGGTCCGCGTCGGCGTTAGGGTCCGCGTCGCTGTGTTGGTCGGTGTGCCTGTAGTCGTCCGCGTCGGCGTCCGCGTGATGGTCGGGGTATTCGACGGTGTGAACGTCCGCGTGTTGGTCGGCGTACGCGACGGCGTGAAGGTCCGCGTGAACGTCGGCGTGTTGGACGGCGTCAGGGTCACCGTCGGGGTGTTCGAGGGCGTGCGGGTGTTGGTCGGCGTGCGCGTGTCGGTGACGGTCGGCGTCGAGGTGCGCGTATTGGAGGGCGTGCGCGTGTTGGTCGTCGTCGGGGTTGCGGTGCGCGTGCTGGTCGCCGTAGGCGTGTTGGAAGGTGTCGGGCTGACCGAAGGCGTGACGGTCGGCGTCGAGGGCGGGCCGTACTCCTGCACCTCGAGGATCAGGTCGGGGTCGC
>JBOGJK010000146.1:0-5352 GCA_050745345.1 Thermoanaerobaculia bacterium | reverse complement strand
GCAAAAGGTGGAAACCAAGACGGTAGAGACTAAGACCATCATCGAGATCCAGCCCGCGAGCACGCAGGTCGTCTACGTGCCGACCTACAACCCGACGGTCATCTGGGGACCGATGTACTACCCCTATCCTCCGATCTACTACCCCCCCTACTACGCTGGGGCGGCCTTCGTTTCCTTTGGGGTCGGGATGGCGGTGGGGGCGGCGATCAGCGGCGGCTGGGGCTGGGGTTGCGGGTGGGGCCACGGCCACACCACCATCAACATCAACAACAACAACACGTTCGTCCGGAACACCAACATCAACCACAACGTGAACCGGAGCGGCAACAGCAACTGGCAGCACAACGCGCAGCAGAGGGGCGGTGTTCCGTACAAGGACAAGGCCACGGCGAGCAAGTACGGCGGCGGGGCCCGCGGCGACTCGACGTCGAGCCGGCAGTCTCAGGCGCGCCAGCGTCAGACCCAGAGCGCCGGGAATCGCGCCGGCGGAGGCGCGAGCACCAGGAGCGCAAACCGAGGCGGAAGCAGCGCGAGCAGAGTTGGCAGCCGGGACGTTTCCCCGAGCAGCCGATCCGGGAAGAGCAGCGCCTTCTCGGGATCGCGGAGCGGGAACCGGGCCCGCGCCAACAGCGCGCGCGGCTCTTCGAGCATGGGCTCTCGAGGCGGCACGTCGAGAGGCGGCGGCGGGCGCCGGCGGTAATCGGGCGAAGCGAGGAAGACCATGAAACGAGAATCCGCACAGAATCCCTTTCCGGCTCGTCTCGCGACGGCCTTCGCGGTCGCTTCGGCTTTCTTGCTGGCGCCCCCCGTTTCCGCCGCGAACCCGCCCGCCGGGCAGAAGACGTTCGGCACCCCGGAGCAGGCGGCCGAAGCGCTGGTCGCCGCCGCCGAGAAGGACGACGTGGCGGCCCTGCTCGAGATCCTCGGTCCCGACGGCAAGGACCTCGTCTCCTCGGCCGACGCGGTGCAAGACAAGAACGAGCGGACGAACTTCGTCCGGCAGGCCCGAGAGAAGATGCAGGTGTCAGAGGACCCCATCAACCCCGGGTGGATGTTCCTTTCCGTCGGCGCGGAGGATTGGCCGCTCCCCATCCCGATCGTCCAGAAGAGCGGGAAGTGGCGCTTCGATTTTAAGCAGGGCCGCGGGGAGATCCTGGCCCAGCGGATCGGGGAAAACGAGCTCGACGCGATCGCCCTGCTTCGGGGATACGTGGAGGCTCAGACGGAGTACGCGGAGGAGGAGCACGACGACTCGGGGATGCTCCAATACGCGCAGAAGGCGATCAGCACTCCTGGAAAGCAGGACGGGCTCTGCTGGAGCAACGCCGACGGCAGTGTTGGCGGACCCATCGGAGATCTGGTCGCCCAGGCGCTGGCCGCGGGCTACAAGAGCAAGACCGAGCCATACAACGGCTATTTCTTCCGGATCCTGACGGCGCAGGGCCCCGCGGCGCCCAAGGGCGCGCTCGACTACGTCGTGAACGGGAGGATGATCGGCGGTTTCGGGATGGTGGCCTGGCCCGCCCAATACGGGGTCACGGGGATCCAGACCTTCATGGTCAACCACGACGGAATCGTGTACCAGAAGGACCTCGGGCCGGAGACCTCCAAGGTCGCTGCGGGCATCACGCGCTACAACCCGGACAAGAGCTGGCTGGCCACGGAAGACGAAGAGTAGGCCGCCCGGCGCGGGCGGGAGGTTCAGCTCGGGCCCGGTTCCGCGGCGACCGACGGCGCCCTCTCCGCGTGTCACACGCTCTCGTCGCTCGGCTCCATCGGGCGCAGCCGCCAGGAGAGCGCGCTCCCGGCCGGCGCCTTCGATAGACTGACCGGTCATGCCCAGGATCCACCGCCTCGCCGGGGAGGTGATCGACCGGATCGCCGCGGGGGAAGTGGTGGAGCGGCCGGCCTCGGTGATCAAGGAGCTGATCGAGAACGCCCTGGACGCCGGAGCCTCGCGCATCGAGGTCGAGATCGAGGGGGGAGGCATCGAGCGGATCCTGGTGCGCGACGACGGCGGCGGCATGTCGCCCGAGGACGCCCGGCTTTCCGTCGAGCGCCACGCCACCTCGAAGATCGCGTCGGACAAGGACCTCGTGGGTGTGGCGAGCTACGGCTTCCGCGGCGAGGCGCTCCCGTCGATCGCCTCGGTCTCGCGCTTCCGGCTCACGACCTCCGACGGCTCCTCGCCGGAAGCGGTGTGCCTCCGTATCGAGTACGGCGGACAGCCCGCCGAGGAGTCCGCCGCCCGCCCGCGCGGCACGGACGTGGTGGTCGAAGGCCTCTTCGCGCGCACGCCCGCGCGGCGCAAGTTTCTCTCCTCGCCCGAGGTCGAGGGGCGCTCCGCCGCCGCGGCCGTGACGAGGGCCGCGCTGGCCAACCCTTCGGTCGCCTTCTTCGTGCGCTCGAAGGAGCGCTCCCTGCTCGACGCGCCCGCCGCGGTGGACCGCGGGGCGCGAATCCTCCAGGTCTTCGGCCGCGAGACACTGGGGGACCTGCTCGAGTTCGAGGCGAAGGCGGGGGGACTGCGCCTCTCGGGCTTCGCGACGCGCGGCTCGGTCACCTTTGCCTCGCGGCGCAACCAGTACCTCTTCGTCAACGGGCGGCCGGTGGAGGATCGGGCGCTCGCACGCGCGATCGGGCAGGCCTCCCGCGAGGCGATCCGCACCGACCGGCACCCGGCGCTCTTCCTCTTCCTGTCGGCCGAGCCGGGCGCCGTGGACGTCAACGTCTCGCCCGCCAAGACGCAGGTGCGCTTCGCCGACGCGGGCACGGCGTACCGTCTCGTCTTCCATGCGCTCTACTCGGCGCTGCTTTCCGGCAAGGAGGAGCGGCGCCTGACGGCGGTGCCGGCGGAGCCGGCCGTCGCCGAGCCCCCGGCGGGATACGGCGAACCGGCGGCCCACCCGCCGAGCCAGCCCGTGGGCGTGCCTCCGATCGCCAGGCCCGAGCCGCCGCCTCCCGCTCCCAAACCCCCCGAGGTCGTTCCGATCGGACAACACCGGGAGTCCTACATCCTGGCCTCGGGCCCGGACGGACTGCTCATCATCGATCAGCACGCCGCGCACGAGAGGATCCTCTACGAGCGGATCCGCGACCGGATCGCGTCGGGGCGGGTCCTCTCGCAGCGGCTCCTGCTGCGAGTGCTCTTCGAGGCCACACCCGAGGAGGTCGAGACCTTGACCGCCCACTGGGAGGACCTCTCCGCGGCGGGCTTCGAGATCGAGCCGATGTCGGGGCGCTCCTACTCGATCGCGTCGCTTCCGGCGGAATCGACCGACCGCGAGCCGGCCGAGACGTTGCACGAAGTGCTCGAGCGGCTGGCCGAAGGGGGTCAGGCGACGCCGGCCGAACGGAGGGACAAGCTCGCCGCGAGCCTCGCCTGCCGCTCCGCCGTGACGATCCGGTATCACCTGGCGCCCGAGGAGATCCGGCGGCTGCTGACCGACTGGGGCAAGGCGGCGGACCGCTTCACGTGCCCGCACGGGCGCCCGGTCGTGCTGTCGATGACCGAGGAGGAGCTGGAGAAGTACTTCAAGCGGCGGTGACGCCTGTCCCCTCTCCCCCCGGGAGAGGGTTAGGGTGAGGGATGGGCTCAAGACGGTGTCTTTGAAACTCGCAAAGACGTTCCGCAAGTGACACCCTCACCCCGGCCCTCTCCCGGGGGGAGAGGGAGTTGGACTTCGGCTCTTACACCGCCCTCCCCCCGACCCTCTCCCGGGGGGAGAGGGGGAAGAAGGGCTCGGATAGACTCCGGCGCCATGAACCGACGTACCTTCCTCGAAGGGGTTGCTGCCGGAGCCGCGACGCTCTCGTTGCCGCGCAAGACTTTCGCAGCGGCTCCCGACCTGAAGCCGGTTCTTTCGCAGATCGAGAAGCGGCACGAGGAGGCCGTGCGCCGGCTGCAGGACTGGATCCGGCAGCCGTCGATCGCGGCGGAGAACCGGGGGGTCTCCGAGGGGTGTGACCTCCTCATCCGGTATCTCCAGGAGGCGGGCTTCGAGCGGGCCGTGCGCGTGGAAACCGACGGCCAGCCCGGCGTCTTCGCGACACTGGACGCGGGCGCGCCGCGGACCGTGGGCCTCTACTTCATGTACGACGTCAAGCAGGCGGACCCGGCGGAATGGTCCTCGCCTCCCTGGGACGCGGCGCTCCTCGAGAAGCCCGGTCTGGGCAAGGTGCTCCTGGGCCGCGGTGCCGTCAATCAGAAGGGACCGGAAGCCGCGCTTCTCGCTGCGCTCCATGCCTTCCGCGGCGCGGGCCGCAAGCTCCCCGTCAACCTGGTGCTGGTGGCGGAGGGGGAGGAGGAGATCGGCTCGCCCCACTTCGCGCAGATCGTCCGCAGGCCCGAGGTGGAGTCGGCGCTCTCGCGCTGCACCGGCGTCTTCGTGCCGTCGGCCTCGCAGGGCCCGGACGGCGTCGCCACGGTCTCGCTCGGCGCCAAGGGGGTGGTGGAGCTCGAGCTGACCGCGAGCGGCGAGCGCTGGGGCCGCGGCCCCCGCCGCGACATCCACTCGAGCAACAAGGCCCGCGTGGACAGCCCGGCGTGGCATCTGGTCCAGGCGCTCACGACCCTCGTCTCGCCCGACGGCAACACGCCCGCGATCGTGGGCTTCGCCGACAAGGCGCGCCCGATCTCGGCGGCGGAGAAGTCGATGATCGCCGAGGCCGCCAGGCGGCTCGACGAGGGGCTCGCCAAGAAGCAGATGGGCGTCGAGCGATGGGTCGACGACGTCGGGTGGACCGAGGCGCTCGAGCGCCTCGTGTCCCGACCCACCGTGAACATCCAGGGACTGGTGGGGGGCTACACCGGGCCGGGAGGCAAGACCATCCTGCCGCACAAGGCGGCGGCGAAGCTCGACCTGCGCCTCGTGCCCGACATGAAGGCCTCCGAGGCGCTCGCGGCGCTGAAGACTCACCTGGAGAAGAAGGGTTACGGCGATGTCGAGGTCAAGATGACCGGCGGCTACGATCCCACGAGCACGCCGGCCGAGGCGGCGGTGATCCGGGCCCAGTTCGCGGTGTACCGGAAGGCCGGCGTCGAGCCCGTGCTCTGGCCGCGCAACGCCGGCTCGTGGCCCGGATACGTCTTCACGGGAGAGCCGTTGAAGCTTCCGGCGGGACACTTCGGCCTCGGCCACGGCGGCGCCGCGCACGCTCCCGACGAGTACTACGTCATCGAGTCGGCCAACCCGAAGATCCAGGGCTTCGACGGGGCGGCGCGCTCCTTCGTCGAGTATCTGTACGAGCTGGCGGCCATCGGCTGAGAGCGGTCTGTCCCCTCTCCCTCCGGGAGAGGGATAGGGTGAGGGGCGAACAGGAGCCGCGGTAAGAACGGCCCTCACCCCGCCC
>JBOGJK010000145.1:0-3774 GCA_050745345.1 Thermoanaerobaculia bacterium | reverse complement strand
GGGTCTCGGGCGACGTCTCGAGTTGTCTCGGAAACGGAGACGGAACGTTTCGCCCGAAGTCGTCCTATTCGATCGTCTCAACCTTCGGATCGGTAGCCGTCGCTGACGTCAACGACGACGGGAAGACCGATCTGGCGCTGTTGGGAAGCGACGGATCGGGGCTCGTGCTGATCGGCGAAGGAGATGGGACGTTCCAACCGAGCCCGCCTTTCTCCTTCGACACCTACGCCTCCTCGCTGGTGGCGCTCGACCTGGACGGAGACTCGAAGCCTGATCTCGCCTCTCTGATCTCCTTGAACGTGAACGGCAGTGTGTCGATCTCCATCCTCCCGGGAGACGGAACCGGTCAATTCGGCGTCGCGTCGCGGATACCCGTCATCGGTCAGCCGGATTCCCTCGTCGCGACGGACGTCAACGGCGACGGGAATGTCGACCTCGCAGTCAGCGGGCGTGTCGTCGCGGTCTCGTTCAAATCCGTGAGCCTGACGACCTTCTACATCGGAGACGGCGCGGGAGGATTTCTTCCGACGCCTCCGATTCTGAGCGGCGAGTTGCACCCCCTGGTGAGCGACATCGATGGCGACGGCTTTCCCGATCTGGTCGCGCCCGCGGGAGCCTCGGGCCTCTTGGTTCATCGGAACACGAACTGCCGCGCGCGCCGCCTTCGATTCGAGCAGGACATTTCCGGATGCGACGTTCCCGGGATGTCGTTCTCTTCGCAGCCACGACTCCGTGTCACGGACGACGGCGGGAACGTGATTTCGTGCGACACGGGTTTGGTGGCGGCCGGGATCCTGCCCGGGACGGGGGCAGCCGGGGCGGCGCTCGATGGGACGAAGACCGCGGCGGCCATCGGGGGCGTGGCGACGTTTGCGGATCTCGCAGTCGATTTGCCGGGGCTCGGGTATCGGTTGGAGTTCAGTCATGCGGTGGCGGGCAAGGCTCGGAGCCGAACGTTCAGCCAGGGTGTGACGGCGGGGATTGCGGGTCCGGCAGGGGTTTGCGCGAATGGGGAGGCGGAGTACGACGCCGGAGTTGGGTACGACCGGTACGAGTGGAAGCTGGACTCGGCGGTGGTGTCGCGAGCGAGGCGAGTGAGGGTAGGGGGGCTTTCGCTGGGAGGGCACACGCTGTCGCTGAAGGTTGAGAAGGACGGGTGTGAGGCGCAAAGCAGTGTGGCGGTTCCAGTGAGCGAGCCGCCAGAGGTGGTGATCACGGCGTCCGTGGCGGTGTGTCCATACGCGAGCGGGATGACCGCGTCGGTGGGGGATGCGGGAGTAGGAGCGAGCTACACCTGGACGGTGGTCAACGGGGTGATCACATCGGGGGCGGGGACGCGTTTGGTGACGTTCAAGGCGGGTCCGGCGGGGCAGGCGGTGCTGCAGGTGACGGTGACCAACGGGCAAGGCTGCTCGGCCAGCGCGAGCAAGACGATCGGTGTCGATGCGACGCTCTCCTGTCCGGCGCCGGTGGGGTTCTTTACGGTGACGCCGTGCCGGCTGCTGGACACGCGGGTTGCGGGACCGGCGCTGGCGGCGGGATCGGATCGCGGCTTCCCGATAGCCAGTAAGTGCGGGATTCCTGCCGACGCGACCGCGGTGGTGGTCAATGTGACCGTTACGGGGCCCACGGCGGCGGGAGATCTGAGGCTTCGGCCGGGGAACACGCCGGTGGCGCCGGCCTCGGTGGTCAACTACCGCGCGGGGCAGACGCGGGCGGGAAACGGGATCTATGCACTGGGCGCGGCGGGGGACCTGGCCGTGCAGTGCGACCAGCCGACGGGAAGCGTCCATTTGATTCTCGACATCGGCGGATACTTCCAATAGCGGGAGGCTCGGCGACTATATCAAAAGTGATATAGTTCCCACTACGGCCGGCAGGTAGCCGGATCCCCTTGCTGGCCGTGACCGGGATTGTCACCGCCGCACGGCTGGAATGTCGGTTCTTGACGGGGAAACCGAGGCGGGTTCGGCGCCAGGCCTTTTGGCTCCAAGGACTTGGCCACCCGGCCGCCGAGGTACGGTTCTTGCCTCTCCTGATCGCAAACGCACGGGAGGGTCTATGTTTGGACCGCGCTTCGACTGGTGGTCCGGCGTCAGCGGTCTGCGCCATCGCAGGCGGCCGGGGCGCAACGCCCCCCCACGCCTGCCCTTCTGATCCGAGCCGCCCTTGCGCACCGGTGTTGACTGTCCGGGCGAACAGGATTGTAGGGCTGCCCTTTCGCGGTTACCCTGTCGGTCTCGACATATGAGACTTCCCGTTCTCGGGTGGCGGGAAGAGAAGAGCGCCGCGGGAGGGCCCGCGACGCTTTTTTCTCTCCGCCACGAAGCTCCTCCACTACGGCGCGCCTCCGGAGCGCGGGCCTCGTCCTCTCCGAGCGGACGCGGCCGGACGGTACGGATCCGCAACAGGGCACACGTTTGGGGCGTCCTCTGCCTGCTGCTCGGCCTCGGCGGCGAGGCGGCGGCGACCTCGGTCATCCCGATCGGCGACCGGGAGCTCTTCCGCCGGGCGGACCTGGTCGTCTATGGAGTCGTGGCTTCGAGCGAGACCGTCGAGGATCCCCGGGGGCGGCCCGAGACGGTGACCGAGATCCAGCCGATCCTGGTCGTCAAGGGAGCCCTTGCGGGCAACCTGGTGCTTCGCCAGGCGGGGGGCGTGCTGCCCGACGGCCGCTTCTTCAAGCTGTGGGGACGACCCGAGTACACCGTCGGACACGAAGTGATCGTCTTCGCGATCGCGCGGCCCGAGGGGGACTACCAGACCGCCGAGATGCTGCTGGGCAAATTCGAAGTCGAGCGCGACGACGCCGGCCGCCTCTTCGCGGTTCCGGATCTGGCACGCGGTCCCCATCCGGGTGTGACCGTCCACCGTCTTCCCGTCGCTCCGGACGCTGAGCATTGGGAGACCGGAAGCGACGAGCTCCCCTCGGCGCGCTTTCTTCCCGAGCCGCAACGGAGGGCTCCCCTCTCCGAGCAGTGGAACGACTCGCCGCGCGAGATCGCCCGCTTCCTCGATTTCCTGGACGCGGGCGCGGCCGCCCCGCTCGAGCTCTCGGAGTCTCCCGTAGGCCGGCTCGAAGCGGTCGTGCACCCGGCCGACCGCGCAGGGCTTGCTCCGCAGTGGGGCTACATCAACAACAACCGCTGGCGCTGGAACAACGGGGCGACGGCGGGCTGGGCGTTCGACGGCACGGCCAACATGACAGGCGGAGGGACGGCGCAAGCGACCGGCGCTCTGGCGGCCTGGACGAACGATCCGAACTCGACAATCAACTACACAGCGAACCCCGCCGCCAGCAATCCCCTTCACCTCTCCGCGTTCAGCTCCCCGTGCGGCTGGAGCACCTGTCTCTCCGGGGGCGGGGTCATCGGCTGCGGAGGTCCCGCGGGCGGAGGCAGCAACAGCTGGCGCGGCGACAGCTACTACACGATCACAAGCGGCGAAGTGTGGCTTCGCTGCTACGCGACGTTCAACGGTTTCGGCTCGGTCACGACCCAGTCGGTCCTGACGCACGAGCTCGGCCACACGCTGGGGCTCGGCCACTCGGATCAGAACTTCTCGCCGCACGACACGTGCAGCGGCGACGAGAGCGCGGCGATGATGCGCTCGTCCGCACAGAACCGAACCACGCTCGGCACCGACGATCAGGACGCGATCCGGTGGATCTACGGCGACGGCGGGAACTCCTGCACCAGCCTGCCCGCGCCGACGGTCTCCTCGGTCACCCCTTCCTTCGGGTCGATCGCGGGAGGCACCGCCACGACCATCACG
>JBOGJK010000144.1:0-4058 GCA_050745345.1 Thermoanaerobaculia bacterium | reverse complement strand
GGCGACGGCCAGGGCCGTCGCGCCGCCGAGCGAATTGCCGACCAGCACCGCCCGCCCGATCTTGCGCCTGTCCAGAAAGTCGAGCAGCCGCGCCGCCTGAGCGCCGTACGAGTAGTCGTAGGGCCAGGGCCGCGCGGAGTATCCGAAGCCCGGCAGGTCCACGGCGATCGCTGGCCGGCCGCCGGAGGCGGCGGCGAGCACTTTGCGCCAGCTCTCGGAGGAGGCCATCAGGCCGTGCACGAAGACCACGGTGGCGTCGCCTTGCCCGGCGACCTCGCGCGACCGCCAGCGCACGCCGTCCACGACCGTGTCCTTCTCGCCCGGCCCCGGCGGCGGGATCGCGGCGGGCGTCTCGAACACCCGCCGCGCCCCGATCGCAAGGGCGAGCAGGAGAACGCACGCCGCGGCGAAACGCAGAAGGCTCTTCACCTCAGAACCCGAGCGTGAAGAGAAGCGCCGCGCGGATCTCCCGCATGCGCTCGGCGCCCCGCCTCACGGCTCGGGCTGGCCCGGATTATTCACGGACACCCGGCCGAAACACGGGCAGGGAATTGCGCCTAAAGGGATTCTCCAAGGAATGATCCTGCCGAGTCAAGCGACACCTTGTCCGCGATGGGGATCTTTCGTCCGGACAAGGAAGCGCGACGACGGCGATGCCTCTGCGCATCGCAGAGGAGCGATGACGCCGTCCGGGCGGGCGTCCATGAGCGGGGGGCACACCGCGCCCCCCGGACCCCGGGTCCGAGCGGCGGCCGGAGTCGTTCGTGAATAATGCGGGCTAAGACTGTTCCGCCTCCCAGAGGCTGAACTCGCCGCGGCGGACCGGCTTTCGTTCGTACCCCGCACGGTGCTTCTCCTCGAGCGTTCTGACGCGCACGCGGTCGAGAGCCGCGCGCAGCGCTTCGCGCGCGAAGGCCGACCGGCTCTTGCCGAGTTTTTTCGCCACACGGTCCACGGCCTCCACCAGATCCTCGTCCAACGTCATCCGCACCGTTCTCATGGGAAGCTCCCCCTGTTGATCAACATAGCTATCATAATCCACATCATCGGATCTCCTTTGTGGGCGGTAGACTGCCCGCGTGCCCACCTGGAAGCTGACGATCGAGTACGACGGGACGCGGTACCGCGGCTGGCAGTCGCAGAAGAACACCGAGCGCACGGTGCAGGGGGCGCTGCAGCGCGCGGCCGTCGAGCTCTTCGGCGGCGACGTCTCGGTCGGCGGGGCGGGGCGCACCGACGCCGGCGTGCACGCGCTGGCGCAGGTCGCGCACCTGCGAACCAGGAAGACCCTGCCCGAGCGGGAGATCGAGCACGGCTTGAACGACCGGCTCCCTTTCGACGTCAACGTGCTCGAGGTCTCGCCGGCGCCGCCGCGCTTCCATGCCCGGCACGACGCGGTCTCGCGGACGTACCTCTATCGGATCTCGAAGCGCCGGACCGCTTTTGACAAGCGGCTCGTCTGGTGGGTCAAGGACGGCCTCGACGCGGCCGCCATGAAGCGCGCGGCCAGGCTCTTCGAAGGGCAGCACGATTTCGGCTCGTTCTGCGAGAACGCACAGGGCCAGGAGTCGACCCTGGTCGAGGTTGCGCGCTGCGCGGTCGAGGACACGGGCGCGGAGATCCAGATCCGCATCACCGCCTCGCACTTTCTCTGGAAGATGGTGCGGCGCCTGGTGGGCACGCTCGTCGAGGTCGGCCGCGGCAAGCTCGACCCCGCGGCTGTCCAGAAGTTCCTGAAGGAGAAGTCCCCCGCTCCGGCGAAATGGACCGCCCCGCCCTCGGGGCTGTTCCTGGAGAAGGTCTCGTACTGACGGCTCCGACACTTGCCGGCGCAGAGCCTTCGTGCACCCAAGTGGACATGTGAGATGACCAGTGCTATCCTCCGACCATGAAGCAGATTCCGGCCGCCAAGTTCAAGGAACAGTGCCTGTCCCTTCTGGATCGCGTGGGCGAGGACGGCATCGTCATCACGAAGCGCGGAAAGCCGGTCGCCAAGCTGCTCCCGATCCGGGCGGAGTCGGCCGAGCTGATCGGAAAGCTGAAAGGCCGTCTCAAAGTCAAAGGGGACATCTTCTCGACGGGTCTCAAGTGGCATGCTCAATCTTGACACCCACGTCCTGATCCACGCGATGACGGGTCATGTGACGGCGCGCGAGGGTCGGATTCTGCGTGCCGCGCGCTGGGGCATCTCGGCCATCGTTCTCTGGGAATTTGCAAAGCTCGTTGAGCTCGGGCGCATCGAGCTCGACCTGGACGACCCCGAGCTCGACCAGTTCCTGGCGAACGTCCACGTCTGGCCTCTGACGCTGGAGGTCGTCCGGGCCTTGCGGCGCCTCGATTTCCGCAGCGATCCGGCCGATGAGATCATCGCAGCGACGAGCCTTGTCCATCGGGCGCCCCTCCTGACTCGCGACCGCCGGCTCCTCAAATCAAAGATCGTTCCTCTGGCCGGGTAGGACCCTCGCTGCATCCGCCGGCGACGCGAGAAGGGTCCGGGCGATTCGCTCCTAGAACATGATGTAAATAGTCCAGGACAATTTATATCTAGTTGTGAATCGGTCACACCCGATTCCTTCGCTGTCGTGGCTCACCGTCTGCCGGGGGACCCCTGTCCCCCTACAGAACGTCGGCGGATTCGAGGGCGCGGGCGAAGGCGGTGGACCACAGGTCGCGCAGAGCGGCAACGGGCTCGTCTACGAGCGCGCGGCCACGGATGGAGATCTGGAGGCGGCCGCCGCCGACCTTTCCGATCACGGTGAGCGGGACGCCGCTTTGCTCGGCCGAGGCGCACACCGCCGCCTCGGCCTTGGGCTCGAAGCTGACGAGAGCGCGGCCGGTGGATTCGCCGAAGAGCAGCGCCGACGGGCGGATGTCCGAGTCGAGCGCGACGGCGGCGCCCAGCGCGGCCTTCATGGCGCATTCGGCCAGAGCGACGGCGAGGCCGCCGTCGGCCAGGTCGTGCGCCGAAGAGAGCTTGCGGTGATTGGCGAGGCCGGCGAGCAGATGCACGAGGCGCCGCTCGGCTTCGAGATCGACCTCCGGGCACGGCCCTTCGTCGCGGCCGCGAATCGTGCGCAAAAACTCGCTTCCGCCGAGCTCGTCGCGCGTCGTGCCCAGCAGCGCCACGACGTCGCCCGCCTTGCGAAACGGCAGGCGCACGCGCCGGTCGACGTCCTCGAGCAGGCCGACCATGCCGACCGTAGGCGTGGGCGGGATGGCGCGGCCGTCGGTCTCGTTGTAGAAGGAGACGTTTCCCGAGACGACGGGCACACCGAGAGCGCGGCACGCGTCCGAGATCCCGCGCACCGCGGCCGCAAACTGCGCCATCACCTCCGGTTTCTCGGGGCTGCCGAAGTTCAGGCAGTCGGTGATCGCGAGCGGCACGGCTCCCGTGCACGCGATCGAGCGGGCGGCTTCGGCGACCGCGATCGACGCGCCGCGGTACGGGTCGAGAGCGCAGAAGAAGGGATTCACGTCGCTCTTCAAGGCCAGCGCCTTCGACGTGCCCTTGACCCGCACGAGGGCGGCGTCGCCGCCCGGCCGCTCGACCGTGTTGGTCCCGACCATGTGGTCGTACTGTGTCCAGATCCAGGTCTTCTCCGCGATGTCGGGCGAGGCGAGCAGGCGGCGCAGGCATTCGCCATAGTCGGGCGGCTCGGCCTCCGAAACCCAGCGGCCCGCGGGCGCCGGCGAAAGCGCGGCTCGGGGCCGGTCGTACACCGGCGCGCGGTCCGAGAGCGGCGCCGCCGGCAGGTCCGCCACGACCTTCCCTTCGAAGAAGAGGACGACGCGCCCGGATTCCGTGACGCGCCCGATCTCCACCGCGTCCAGGTCCCACTTGCGGAAGATGCGGAAGACCTCGTCCATCCGGTCGCGCCGCGCCACCAGCAGCATCCGCTCCTGCGACTCGGACAGCATGATCTCGTAAGGCGTCATCCCGGCCTCGCGCACGGGCACCTTCGAGAGGTCGAGCTCCACGCCGCTGCCGGCCCGGCCCGCCATCTCGAAGGACGACGAGGTCAGGCCCGCCGCTCCCATGTCCTGGATGCCCACCACGG
>JBOGJK010000143.1:0-4325 GCA_050745345.1 Thermoanaerobaculia bacterium | reverse complement strand
TGCTGCCCAAGTCCGGCGCTTTCCGGGGCATGGCCGCGCCCGACGCCGTGGACGAGGAGGGCGTCGCGCGCGTGACGGCCATCATCGATTCCATGACCCCAGACGAGCGGCGTTACCCGCAGGTCTTGAACGGATCGCGCAAGAAGCGCATTGCCGCCGGCTCGGGCACGTCGGTGGCGCAGATCAATCGGCTCCTCAAGCAGTACCTGCAGATGAAGAAGCTGATGAAGACGGCGCGGAAAGGAATGCGAGGCGTCGATCTCTCCAAGCTCCCGTTCCCCGCGCCACGGGGCTAGCTTTCAGAATCGAAATCGAGCCTGGCGCTCACCGTCCAGGGGCGAAGCGAGGATCGGACGGAAAGAGCCGCCGGGCTTCGCGGTGTAACTGGATCTCCCCTTCGCGATCCTCCGTGGCGTGGAAGGTCCGCATCCCGAGGAGAAACGCCTCCGGCGTGGGCTGCCGGGAGACCAGCTCGACAATGACGCGCCGGGCATCCTGTCTGCGGTTGGCAGAGGCGTAGAGCGTGCCGAGCGATATTCGCGCGTCGAGGCGGTCCGGGTAGAGGCGGATCTCCTCGAGGAACTCCCTTTCCGCCTCCTGAATCTGTCCCGATCTGGCCAGGACGTCGCCTCGGAGCATATGGAGGCCGGACTGCGGCACCTTGTCGCCGGCGGACAGCGCCTGCGCCTGGTCCGCGTAATGGCGCGCCGAGGCGAGGTCGCCCCTGCGAACGGCGATTCGTCCGAGGACGAGGCAAGCCCTGACGCGCACTTTTCCGCTTCCCTTGGCGAGCGCGCCGCGGGCCGCGGTCTCCGCCGCCGCCAGGTCCCCGAGGCCGAGCGCCGCGCGGGCCTCTATGTCGTCGGCTGCCGAGTCGCCCAGGGCGCGGATCGCCTCGACATGCCTCCGGGCCTCGTCGAACTTGCCGAGCTGCAGGCAAAGGTTCGCCACCTCGATCAGGTAGGGTGCGCGGGCCACCGCGGGCGCCAGGTCGACGGTCTTCTTCAGCGCCGCCAACCCCTCCTCCGGCCGTCCGAGCGCGATCAAGGCGCGCGAGTCCATGTCCCAGACGTCCAACATGCGCGGGTTCTCGGCAAGCAGCTTCGCGAAGATCTCGTGGGCCTTCGCAGGGTTGCCGCCCGTGAACTCTCCGAGCCCGCGCCGCAGCTGCTCGAATGTCGCGATCCGGTCCTTCGGATCATCGAGCGTGTCGGAGGGCGACGGGCCGGCGCTCAAGTAGCCGAGGGACCTCAGCTTGCGGCGCGCCTCCGGATCGATCTCCCCGGGCGTCTCGAAGGCTGGCCGCTTCTTCTGAAGATCCGCCCGGAGGGCGCGGAGGGCATCCGGCTTCTCGGCGATCCTGTTGTTCTTCTCGCCGGGGTCGGCGTCGAGGTCGTAGATCTCGGGGCGGGGCGCCTCGATGTAATGCCACCGGCCCTCCAGGAGCGAGGACAGCTCGCTCCACCCGAAATGGATGCGCGGGAAGAACGTCTCCGCGAGGAGGCGCCGCGGGGACGGCTTTGGGTCCGACGCGAGCTCGACGAGAGAGACGGTCCCGGCCGGCCCCTTGAAGCCGGTCAGGCCGACCGCCTGGCCCACCGTCGTGAAGACGTCCGACAGCGCGGCCGGCGCCGCCACCGCAGAGCCCGCCCGGCGGCCTCCCGGCAGCTTGACGAGGAGCGGCACCTGCAGTGCCTCGCGGTAGAGGAACATCCCGTGCTCGGCCTCTCCGTGATCGTTGAGCCCCTCGCCATGGTCCGAGAAGAAGACGATCAGCGCGCGGTCGTAGAGCCCCTTCTCCTTCAGGAAGGCGAGGAAGCGCCCCACTATGGCGTCGGCCGCCGCGATCTCTCCGTCATAGGGGTCCTTGTAGCGGCTCTTGAATGGCTCCGGGGGCTCGTAAGGAGTGTGAGGCTCGTAGAGGTGGAGGAAAGCGAAGAGCGGAGCGTCTCCCGTCTGCGATCCGAGCCACGTTTCGAGCCGGCCCTCGGTCTCCGTTCCGGCCCTCTGCACTCGCCCCAGGGCGGCCCGCGCCTCGGGGGGCTCGACCTCGTCGTCGTAGAGGTCGAAGCCGCGGGAGATCCCGCTGTCGCCCTTGAGAACGTAGCAGGACACCGCCGCTGCCGTGGCGTAGCCCGCCTTCTTCAGCAGCTCGGCAAGCGTCGGGACATCGCGCCGCAGGTGATAGCCGAGGTTGTCGTGGATGCCGTGCTCGGAGGACAGCCGCCCGGTCAGAACGTCGGCATGCGAGGGAAGCGTGAGCGGGACGTGCGCGTAGGCCTTCTCGAAGAGAATGGAGTCCTTTCGCAGCGACGAGAGCGCCGGCGTCTCGACGCCCGCATGACCGTAAAACGGCAGGTGATCCGATCGGAGGGTGTCGATGCTGACGAGGACGACCGGGGCCCTCGGGAACGTCTCGCCCGTGCGCGGGCCGCGCCCGCATCCTGTAGCGCAAGCCCCGGCCAGAAGAACGGCGAGAACGTTGAAAGCTGTGCCAGGAATGCTCTGGCGCGAACCGGGCGCCGGTTTCGACCGGCACCTTATCTTCTGCACTACTTCTCCTTCGGCAGCAGCGTGAACGGATGGGAGACCTCGATTTTGCTCTTCTTCACGACGTCTTCGACGGTCAGCTTGAGCGTGTAGTCGCCCGGCCGGAAGTAGTCGCCGATGTTGTTCTCGGCCACGGTGCCCGCCACGTCCAGCACAACCGCGCCGCCGGCCTCCGGGTCTTTGACCGCCACGGGCTCGTCGGGGGAGGAGGGCACCTCGATGGAGGCGCCTGCCTTCGGCTGAATGCGAATCGTGCGTTTGACGAACGCTTTCTTCGTGGACGGATCCACGCCGGGGTTGTACAGGCGGACCAAGAAGGAGATGCCATCGGTGCTCTTCAGGCGGCTCTCACCCCGCGCCACGAACTTGCGACCGGCGAAGAGGAAGGGAGCATCCGCGGTCGCGCCTTGCGTCGGCAGATCTGCAATGGCGAGGAAGAGAGACGACGCGGTGAATTCCGCGGGAGTGGAAGCGATGCCGACGCTTCGCTTGGCCGTGTGCGCAGCGGCGCCGGAGGCGTCGAGCAGGACAACGGCCACGTCGTAGTCCCCCGGCGGCAGAGGAAACGCCCGGTCCGTGACGACGCCCTGGAGCACCCTGCGCAGGCCCGCCGCTTCCTCGGAGCTGACGCTTTCCTTGCCGTCCTTCCCGCGCACGAGCCACGCCAGGCGCGCGGGTTCCGAGGGCCCGGCGCCCTCCAGGTAGATCTGAAGCATGAGCCGCGCGCCGCCATCGCGGTACGCGAGCGGCAGAGCCGTGACGGAGCCGAAGGGCTCCTTCGAGATGGCCGCCTCCAGGGCTTCGTTGGCCTCCGGCGAGAGGGGCCAGGGGGGCAATTCTCCCGGTTTCCGTATCGCGGTTGAGACCGTGATTGTGCCGCCCGCCACGGCCGCGGGGACTTCTTTGAGGTCGGGGTTCTTCAGCGCCACCCTGGCCGCCAGCACTTGGAGCCGGCGCACGTCGCCCGGACCCAGAAGGCTGTCACGCGTTCGCTCGACGGCGAATGTGGCCACCAGTGACTTGATTCCCGCCCAGTCGGGAAGCTGCTTGGACTCGTAGATGAAGGTCGTGATCGATTCACCAAGCGTCGTTCCCGGATCGTTCTCACCCGTGGCGATCTCCCCGAGCTTGAGGCCGGGGGCGTGGGGCTTCGTCCCCTGCCGGTGGGACATGGTCCATGGCGGGCCGACGAGGATGAAGAGCTTGCCGCGCTCCGTCAGGGCGCCGCGCACGGTCGGAAGGACAAAGTGAGTGTCGGCTAGGGCGACGAGCGCGTCCAGGCGCGCCTTGAACTGGTTCGGTGCTGTCTTCGGATCGGGGTCGCGCCGGGCCCAGAAAAGGGCGATGAATTTCTCGGCATCGGCGTCGGTCGTGACCTTCTTCCACTCCTTGATCTCGGCCTCGGTGGCGAGGTAGACGAACTCCGGAGACTTCGACCAGGTCTTGTATTTCTCGAGGCCCGAGTCGCCGCCCACGAGGGGCAGCGGCGCGAGGAGGAGCAGGATTGCGGCAAGGGGGGCGGTCGGGGAGCGGGTGCGCCGGCTCGTCATGACCCATTATGGTCCGGCTCGGCCCCCCGGCTAACTTTCTGCGCCTCCGCCTCCAGGCTCGACCGCTAACGGAAGTGGCATGCCGCCTGATGCCCTGCCCGCTTGGCCTCCAGCGGCGGGACAACCTCGCGGCAGATGTCCTGGACCTCAGGACAGCGGGAAGCGAAGGGGCAGCCAAGGATCGGCTGGATCGGCGACGGAAGCTCCCCGGTCAGGCGGATCCGC
>JBOGJK010000142.1:0-3787 GCA_050745345.1 Thermoanaerobaculia bacterium | reverse complement strand
CATCTGGAGAAAGCGCTGCAGGTCGTCTTCGGTGAGCAAGGGGCCGGCCAGGTCCAGGAACTGCCGGTACCTGGGCTCGAGATGGATGATGCGGTCCCGGATCTCCTCGGCCGTCAGCGCGCGGACGGGCTCGGGCGTGGGTGTGGGCGCCGGCGTCGCCCGGGGCGTCGATGAGGGGCCCTGGACGGACAACTGTTTGGCGTTTGGGTTGGCCGTCGTCGCCATGCTCGAGCGCAACCGGTCCAGGCCCTCCGTCGAGATCTCCGGCAGCTTGAAGAGCCGCGCCCGTTCGGCTATTCCGCCGAGGTAACTGCCCTGCCGCGAGAGCTCCTCCTGATAGACCCTGTAGACGTCACAGGCGTCGAAGCACACAGGGCCATGGCACGGGTCCCCGGGTGAAGGCACACAATCGGCCCGTAGTCCCGCGAGACGTTTTCGGCAGCTTTCCGGAGCGAAGATCTCGTCGAACTGATATGGATCCGACCCCTGCTGTTTTTGCAGCGGCGTCTCGGTTTCCCTCCAGAGCTTCCTCGGCACGACCGGCTGAGGCCGGTAGAAGAGATGGCGGGTCTTGCCGCGCGCCACGCCGAGGTTGGTGTACGTCCAGATCTCGATGTCTCGGAAGACCTGGTCGCAGCCCTCGACGTGGTGGATGTCCGACGGCTCGCCGTAATGCAGCACGAGCTGCGCCGCGTCGTTTCGCCAGCCGTCGTAGACGGAGTCGAGCCGCGGCCGCAGCTCCTCGTAGCGCGTCTGGAAGCCCGGGCCAAACGGCGTCTCGAGACTGTCGAGCTCGCGCCGGGTCCAGAACTCCTTCTTGAAGATGTCCCGCTGGTAGCCCTCGGTCAGGTCGAGAAAGAGCTCTTCCTCTTCCTTCAGGATGATCGGCGCCGCAAACGACGTCAGCCACGCCTTCTCCTCGTCGGGCAACGCGGCGAGCAGCTCTTTCTTCGACTTTCGAAGCGCACGGGGCATGGGAGGCGGCGGCGCGGGCGCGCCCGCGAAAGGCGCGCCGAGCATTCTCGTGCGCAGCGAGTCCAGGCCCTCGGTCGAGACCTTCGCGGACTCGAGAAGCCTGCCCCACTCGACCTCGCCCCCGGTCCTGCTCCCCTGGCGGGCGCTGATCTCCTCGAATGTCTGGTACACACCGCACGTCTCGGCGCAGTCAGAGATGTGGCACTTGTCGCGGGCGTCCGTCGTGCAAGCGTTGACCAGGGATGGGAAGCTCTTGCGGCAGGAGCCCGGCGAGAAGACGTCGCCGTCGGAGGTCCCCACTGTCCAGAGCTTTCGGGGCGCGCCGGGGTACTTCCGGTAGAAGAAATGATGCATCGTGCCCTGCGCCTGCGCCGAGCGCCGGTAGGTCCAGAGCTCGAGGTCCCGGAAAGTCATCTTGCACATCTCGAGCGGGGCAATCGAGGCCGGCTCGCCGTAGCGCAGGACCATCCGCCCCGCGTCCTCGCGCCAGCCGTCGTAGACCTCGTCGGCCTTGCGCCGAAGGTCCTCGTAGCGGCCGCGGTAGCCCGGCCCCATCGGGAAGGGCTGGCCGTCGCGCTCCCGCCGCTTCCAGAACTCCTCCTTGAAGAGCGCGAAGTGCTCCGGCAGCGAAAGCTCAAGGAAGAGCTGCTCCTCGTCGGGAGCGATGATCGGCGCGACGAACTCCGTCAGCCAGGCCCGCTCCTCCAGCGGCAAGTCGGCAAGCAGCTCCTTCTTCGACTTCTTGACCGCGCGCGCAGGAGCAGCCGGCGCCGCGGGCACGGGAACGGTCGCCGAGGGGCCCGTCACCGTGAGCGGCTTCGCGTTGGGGTCGGCAGCCGTCGCCGACATGGCCTTGATCTTTTCGATGCCTTCGAGCGGGACTCGAGCCGGCGCGAACAGGCTCGATCTCTCCTGAAAGGCCCCGGACGCCTCGAGAACGCGTTGATAGAGGTGGAAAACCGTGCAAGCGTCCAAACAAACGGGCCCGTTGCACTTATCCGCCAGCTTCACCATGGGCGGAGACTCGGGGCAGTCGAGCCAGAGAGAAGCGAAGGTCTGACGACAGGAAGTCGGCAGAAAAATATCCCTCTCTCGGGTCTGCCGATCCAGGAGCCGCCGCGGCGCCCCAAGCTGAGGCCGATAGAAGCCGAGCTCGGCAGTCGATCCGCCCAGCGGCCCGCCCACGTACGTCCAGATCTCCAGGTCGCGAAAAACGTACTGGCAGTCCTGGACGGCGCGGATGCTGGCCGGCTCGCCCCAGCGGATCACCATCTGGCCTGCGTCGCTCATCCAACCGTCATAGACCGCGTCGGCCCGCGATCGCAGCTCCCGGTAGCGGCCCTCGTAGCCGGGACCAAGCGGCGGTTGAAGTCCCTCCCGCTCGCGCCGCGCCCAGAACTCCCGCTGGAAGCGCTCGCGCAGGTGCGGCTCTTTGGGCTCCAGGAAGAGCTTCTCTTCCTCCGGCAGGATGATCGGGGCGACGTACTCCGTCAGCCACTTGCGGTCTTCCTCGGGAAGCGCAGCCAGAAGTTCCTTGCGCGAGGGACCGGCGGCGCTTCGCGCGAGGCCGGCCAGCAACAGGAGGCCGCCGGCCGCAAGGAGCGCGTTGCGCGCCGCTCTCCGGGTCACTTGCAGAACGAAACGGCCGGAGTTCGCCCGGCTATTCCTTCAGTTCTCGAGCAGCGCGACCGTCCCTTCCCCCCCGTCGGCGCAGATGCTGACAACGGCCCGGCTGCCGGCCTGCATGGCGGCAAGCTCCTGGACGGCCTGGCTCAAAATCCGCGCGCCCGTGGCGGCGAAGGGATGGCCCAGCGCCACGCTGCCTCCGTTCGGGTTGACCCGGCCGCGCGGGAAATCGCCAAACGTGTGCTCGAAGCCGGTCTTCTCCCGGACGTAGGCCTTGTCTTCCAGCCCCTTGATGTTGCAAAGGACCTGCGCCGAGAAGGCTTCGTGGATCTCCCACAGCGCGATGTCGCCAAAGGCCAGGCCGTGGCGCGCCAGCAGGCGCGGGATCGCCGTGACCGGCGCCATCAGCAGCCCCTCGTGGAACAGATCGACCGCGGCGATCTCGAAATCGACGAGCCGGGCCCGCGGCAGTGACGACGGCAGGCGGGCCAGCCCTTCGCCGGTCGCGACCCAGATGGCAGCCGCCCCGTCCGTCAGCGGCGAGCTGTTGCCGGCCGTGATCGTGCCGCTCCCGCTCTTGCGGTCGAAAGCCGGCGGGAGGCTCGCGAGTTTGTCGAGGGACGTGTCGCGCCTCGGAAACGCGTCGCGCGTCAGGCCGTCGAGCGGGATGACGAGGCTGTCGAAGAACCCCCGATCCTGCCCGGCCACCGCGCGCTGGTGGCTTTGCATCGCGAGCTCGTCCTGCTCGCGGCGGCCGATGCCCCACGTCTTCGCCATCTCCTCGCAGTGCTCGCCCATGCTCATGCCCGTGACGCGGTTCTTGACCTCCGGGACGTAGAGGCGCACGTCGCGCGGGTGCAGCGAACGCAGAGCCGCGAAGCGCCGGCCGAAGGTCCGCGCCTGCGCGAAGCGCCGGAAGCCGTCGGAGAGGTTCTGGCCCAGCCCGATCTGCACGCGGCTCATGCTCTCGACGCCGCCTGCGATCGCGAGCGCGCCGCTTCCGCGCCCGAGCAACCCCGCCGCCTGGAAGACGCCGGCCATGCTCGTGCTGCACTGCATGATCGTCGTGAAGGTCGGCACGTGCGGATCGAGCCCGGCCTCGAGCCACACCTCGCGCGCCAGGTGGCCGTAAGCGAGGTTGAGAATGACCGAGCCCCCGACGCCGAAGTCGATCGGACCGGAGGCC
>JBOGJK010000141.1:0-4625 GCA_050745345.1 Thermoanaerobaculia bacterium | reverse complement strand
TGAAGGAGCTGCGCAAGGACTTCTCCCCCGAGTTCATCAACCGAATCGACGACATCATCGTGTTCCACCCGCTGGGCCGCCCGGAGCTGACGAAGATCTGCCGGCTGCTGATCGACGACGTGAACGCGACGCTCCAGCCCAAGGGAGCCTTCCTCGACGTGGACGACGCGGCCGTCGAATGGCTGCTCGCGCAGAGCGGCGAGGACCCCAACATGGGCGCGCGTCCCCTGCGGCGGGCGATCCAGAAGCACCTCGAGGACCCGGTCTCGGAGCTGCTGATTCAGGCGCGCGACGAGCGGCCCGAGGTGATCGAGATCCGGGTCGGGGAAGGCCGGCTGACGCTTGCCGCCCGGGAGACCGTGCCGATCGGGCCGGGCCGCTGACGCGGGGCTACTTCCTCCGGCCCGCTGCGTAACCTTGCCTCGGCCTCTTTCGTCCCTCCCAGGGAGCGTTTCCTTCGGGCGGGGAAGAAGTTAGGCTACCGCTTCGTTCCGACGGGGGCAGGATGAGGGGAGCGGCCGCACGGGCACGAAAGCTTCAGATCGCGCTCCTCGGGAGGCGGGGTTGAGTCGTTCCCCGGCGCCGGCCGGTCTCCTGCTGGCTGGCCTCCTCTGCGCGGCGGCGGCCGCGGCCCAGGATCCCGCCCCTCCGGAGCCCGCGCCAACCCCGGCGGCCGGAACGCAGGCCCCTCCCGCGCCCTCCCCGGCGCCGCCTACGACACCGGCCGGGGACCGGATCGTCGGTATCCGCGTCGTCGGCTACCAGACGGTCTCGCCGGACACGGTCGCCCACTACCTGGGCCTCAAGGTCGGGGATCCGTACGACCCCGAGGCGATCCGCTCCCGCTTCCGCAAGCTGTGGGACGTCGGCCTGCTGGACAACGTGACGATCGAGGCGGAGCGCGGCCCCGAGGGTGTCACGCTGGTGATCACCGTCGAGGAGCGGCCGACGATCAGCGCGCTCGAGTTCGTCGGCAACAAGAAGATCTCGACCTCGCAGATCCGGGACCGGTTGAAGGAAGAGAAGATCGAGATCCGCGGCGGGGCCCCCCTGTCGTTGAGGGACGTGGCCCGCGTGCGCTCCGCGATCGCGGACTACTACCTCGAGCAGGGTTTTCGCAGCGTCAGCGTGGACTACCGGATCGAGGACATCTCCAAGACGGAGAAGAAGGTCGTCTTCACGATCGACGAGGGGGACAAGATCAAAATCGAGGAGATCAAGTTCCAGGGGAACACGGTCTTCCCCGCCTGGCGCCTCCGCAACGCGATGAAGAAGACGAAGGTGAACACGTTCTGGCGCGTCTTCTCGGAGAACACGACCTACAGCCAGGCCAACTACGAGGCGGACGTCGAGGGCTTGAAGGCAACCTATCACGCGAAAGGGTACAAGGACGTCGTGGTCAAGGACCCGATCCTCGACGTGTACGTCAAGAACCCGAAGGCGGAGCCGAAGAAGATCAAGCGCCGGGTAAGAATCACCATCCCCATCGTCGAGGGAGACCAGTTCTTCGTCAACGAGATCCGGATCGCGCGGGTGGACCAGTCCGGCAAGCCGGCCGAGGGCTCGTCGCCCATGGTCTTTCCGGAGAAAGTGATCCTCGCCAAGTTCTGGGAGCTGGCTCCCGGCACGGTCCTGAACCGCGACCGGCTGATCGAGGCCCTCGCCGAGGTGGAGGCGATCTACAAGTCCAACGGCTACATCTACTGGTTTGCCGACCCGGCCTACAAGGAGGTCGCCAACCACCGGGTGGACATCGAGGTGAAGATCTACGAGGGAGACAAGTTCTATCTGGGCCGTTTCGAGGTGAAGGGCAACACCGTCACGCGCGACAAGGTGATCCGCCGCGAGTTTGCCCTGGACGAAGGCGCGGTGATGGACATGGAGGCGGTCAAGAGGAGCCTCCAGAAGCTCCAGCAGCTCGGCTACTTCAAGATCTCGGAGGAGCCCGAGTTCGCCGTCGACGCGGAGCAGAAGAAAGTGAGTCTGACGCTCAAGGGGCAGGAGACCTCGCGCAACGAGATTCAGTTCGGAGCCGGCTATTCCGAGGTGGACAAGTTCTTCGGGCAGTTCTCCTTCCAGACCCGCAACTTCCTCGGCCGCGGCGAGGTCCTGGGCGCCTCCGCGATGGTGGGCCGGTTTTCGAGCTTCTACGACATCTCCTACACGATCCCGTGGTTCATGGACCGCAACCAGTCGGTCGGTTTCTCGATCTATCGCCGCACGACCGACTACCTGAACATCGACGAGAGCCGGCAGGGCGCAAGCCTCTTCTACGGGCGGGGGATCAGCCTCTTCTCCTCCTGGAACCTGCTCTACCAGTACGAGAACGTGAAAGCCAACTTTCCGGTGCGCGGGGCCCCGGTCCCGCCGGGGCAGCCGCCTCCGCCCGAGAAGCTCACGGCCGTGACCGGGCGAACTTCCTCGATCACGCCCGCCTGGCGCTACGACAGCCGCAACGACCCGTTCGATCCGAATCGGGGACGGCGCCTGTTCGCGAGCGCCCAGGTGGCGGGGGGGTTTCTCGGCGGGACCGACTACTTCGTCAAGCCGATCCTGGGCGCCACGATCTACATCCCGGTCCGTTTCCCGCGGCATGCTTTCGTGGCGGCCAACCTGGAGGGCGGCTGGGTGGCCAACTACGGCGGCCACGATATCCCGATCTTCGAGCGGTTCCAGCTGGGGGGAGAACAGAGCCTGCGCGGCTTCCGTACGGGGTCGATTCTGCCGCTCCAGGAGAACAACCAGGTCTTCACCGACGAAGTCGGCCGCATCCTGGGAGGCGACAAGTTCTGGGTCCTGAACCTCGAGTACACGTTTCTGCAGTTCGGGCCCGGCAAGCTGCTGGCCTTCGCGGACCTCGGCAACGCCTACTTCGACACCGAGTCGTTCAATCCCGCCGACTTCCGATATGCCGTCGGCGTGGAGGCGCGCATCTTCCTGCCGATCTTCCAGGCGCCCCTGCGCTTCATCTACTTCTTCAACCCGGATCCGGTGCAGCCGCTCGACCAGTTCGGCTTCCCGATCCCGAGTCTCACGGAGAAGAAGAGCGGGTTTCTTTTCTCGATCGGGCGGACCTTCTAGGAAGGAGTCGGCAGTCTCGAGGGGGGGAATGCCTCCTCTTGCCGGGCTGTTGTCCTGCCGGGAAATTCTGCTAGTATTCGCCGTTCTTGCCCCGCGCCGGGCGGACGCGCGAGGGACAAAAGGAGTCAGAAGAATGAAGCGCACCCTGCTCACGCTCGCCGCGGCCGGTCTGGCGGCCGTCGCTCTCGGCCAGAACGCGGCGCCCTCGGCGGCGCCTCTGGTGGCGGCGCCGGGGCCGCCGAAGATCGCGGTCATCAACGTGGATCGTCTCGTAACGGATTCGGCGCTCGGGAAGGAGGCCTTCGCGCGCGTCAAGAAGCTCGCCGACACGAAGAAGGAAGAGGCAGATAAGCTCACCAAGGAGCTGCGAGACATGGAGCAGAAGCTCGCCGACCAGGGCGCTTCCCTGGCCGACGAGAAGAAGGAAGCGCTCCAGAAGCAGTACCAGGAAAAAGCGATCGCCTTCAAGCGCTTCCAGGACGACACGCAGCGGGCCCTCGAGGAATCCCAGAAGAAGGAGCTCGAGGAGCTCCAGAAGCGGGTCATGCCGGTCATCACACAGATCGGCAAGGAGAAGGGGTTCACGCTGATCTTCAACAAGTTTCAGTCGGGCCTCGTCTACGCGGACGAAGCGGTAGACGTGACCGACGACGTCTTGAAGAGGTTCAACACGACCGTCGCGATGCCGGCGCCCGCCGCCACGGCCTCGGCCCCTTCGGCGGCCGCCCAGCCCAAGCCCACACCGAAGAAGCCCTCGTGAGTCGGTAGGCGGGAGACGGCAGACGGGAGACGCCGGGTCTCCTGCCGCCGACTGCCGAGTCGTCCTCTAGCAGGTTGCCGAAAAATGGTGTGGAGCGGCGTTGCGAGCGCCGCGGGGTCGGATGCCAGGAGACGCGACTCCGGCGTGTCCGTGCACATCGTCGAGAAGCGGCGACGCCGCAGACGGCCCCGCGCCGCGGCAACCGCTTGCGGCGGCTGGCCTTTTGCTCGCGGCACCCGAAAGGATCGTCACGGGCTCTCGTGCGCGGGCTCCAGTGCCGCGAATTTGCACAAGGCCAGCGACGAGACCCGCATCCATTTTTCGGCAGCCTGCTAGTAGTATCCGCCCCGGTGACAGCCGCCAGGCGGACTCGCTCGCGCCGGCGCCGGGCGCCCGGGCGCCCCGGGCGGACCTCCTTCTCGCTTGGAGACGTGGCCCGCGCGGTGGGAGGGCGCGTCCTGGGTGATCCGAGCAGGCGTTTCCAGGGGATCCGCGGCCTCGACCAGGCAGGGCCCGAACACCTCTCTTTGGTGGCGGACGCGCGGCACCTCGGGCAGCTTCACCGGAGCCGCGCCGGCGCCCTGCTCGTTGCGTCGGAAGAGGCCGCCGGCGGCCGGCCCGCGGTGCTCGTCGCTTCTCCACTCGAGGCCCTGGCGAGCTGGCTGGAGGCCTCGATGCCGCGCGAGCGCCCAAAGCCCGGGGTCGCGCGCGGCGCCCGCGTCCACCGGACCGCGAGGCTCTCCCGCGGCGTCTCGGTCGCCCCGGGCGCCACGGTCGGGGCGCG
>JBOGJK010000140.1:0-3412 GCA_050745345.1 Thermoanaerobaculia bacterium | reverse complement strand
GAACAACACTACCGTGTACGAGAAGCAGTAGAGACCGGGCTCAGAGCCCGGTCACGCCCTCGGGGCTGCGTCTCGGCAGTACGGTTGCGCCCAGCCGCCTCTGGACCGCCCTCGTGCACCTGACCGGAGGCGCCTACTGACGAGCGGCCGTGTTAGAAGGCGGCCGCACCGGTTGGAGCAGGTGCTCGCCAGCCTCTCGCCTCCCAGAAGGGCCGTCGACCAACCCTCCGGCGCGGGCCGTCAGGAGACCGGGATCCGCTTGTCGGGGTCCACGAACGGCATCGGCGCCACGGTCCCCGTCCGCTTTCCCCACTCGCTCTCGACGCGAACCGTCGTGCCGTCCTTCGCGAGGTCGATCGGGACCCAGCAGTAGCCGATGTTCGCCTTGAGGCGCGGCGAGTAAATGGCGGAGGTCACCTTGCCGATCTGTTTGCCGCCGTTTGTTCGATAGGCCGGCCACTTGACGTTGTTGAGCTCCGGGAACGGCTCGCCGTCGAGCATGATCCCCACGAGCCGCCGCCGGACCCCGCCGGCCTTGATGCGCTTGAGCGCCGCAACGGAGATGCAGGCCTCGTCGGGCAGACTCAGGTCCACGAGGCGTTCCAGATTGAGCTCGAGTGGATTGTTCTCGTACGTCATGTCGGCGCCCCAGTTGAGAATTCCTCCCTCGATCCGGCGGATGTCCGACGGGCCGGTGGGTTTGACGCCGTAAGGCCTTCCGACTTCCAGCAGCGCCTCCCAGATTTCCGTGCCCTTGCTCGGGTCCAGCAGGTAGATCTCATAACCGACCTCGCTCGTCCAGCCGGTTCGGGTGACGATGACGGGCACGCCGCGGATCTCGGTCCGCGTCCACCTGTAGTACTTCAGCTCGAGGATGCCCGGGCCGAGGAGATCCTTCATCAGAAGCTTGGACTTCGGCCCCTGCACCTGCAGCGGCGCCACGTCCAGCTCTCGAATCGTGACGTTGAGCGTCGGGTAGGCATTCTTGAGGCCTCGAGCGAACAGCAACACGTCCGAGGAGGCCAGGGCGAACCAGAAGGTGTTCTCCTCCATTCGCGTCATCACCGGATCGTTGATCACCCCGCCGTTGGAGTCACAGATATGGACGTATTTGCCCTGCCCCACCGCGCACTTCGACAGGTTTCGTGGGGTGAGGAGCTGAGCGAAGCGGAAGCCGTCGGGACCGCCGATCTCAAGGCAGCGCTCGACGGCGACGTCCCAGATGGTCACGTCGTTCAAGAGGGCCTCGAATTCCGCCTCGAATGTGTCGAACCGGATCGGGAAGTACATGTGGTTGTAGACCGTGAAGCCCTTGGGGGACGAGCGCTGGGTGGCCTCGTAGTAAGGCGTGCGCCGGTTCCGGGCGCCACGCTGAACCAGACTCATGTCGAACGGGGGCATTGATCCCTCCCTCCTTCACTTCGTTGGCGCTTCCCAGAGCTCCTAACGGACCGGCGTCGCCGTCTTGCGCTTCGGATTGAAAAACGGCGTCTCGACGACGGTCGCGGGAACGCGGTGGCGGACCGCCTCGACCGTCAGCTCGAATTCGAGAGGGGCGCCGGGCGCCGTGTGCTCCCGGGTGACTGTGGCCAGAGCGATCAGTTTCTTCAATGTCGGCGACCAGGTCGTGGAGGTTGCTTTGCCCACCTGCGCGCCGCGGGCATAGACCGGCACGGCCACGCGGGAAGCGACGGCGGGGACCTGGGGGGCGAGACCCGCGCCCTCGAAGATCTGCTCCACCGACGGCCAGTCAACCTGGAGCCCCACGACCTGGCGCGCGTGACCGCGTTGCTTCTCTTCGGCGAGAGCAGCCTGGCCGACGAAGCGCCCCTTCTCGAGTGTCACGAGCCGGCCGAGGCCCATCTCAAGCGGGGTGTACTTCTGCGCTTCGATCAGCGCCTTCTTGCTGCTGTGGAAGTCGATGTCGATCAAGAGGAGACCCGCCTCGATGCGGGCGACGTCGAGCGCGAGCATACCGGCGGGACGGAGACCCAAGGCCCGCCCCCCCTCCATCAGGGCGTCCCAGACCTTCGGAGCCTGACCCCACGGCATCCAGATCTCATACCCCAGATCGCCGGTATAACCGGTGCGGGAGATATCGACCGGCACGCCGCCAATCTTGCCGCGGGTGACGCGGAAGTACTTGAGGTTCTCGATGTCCGCCTCCGCGACTGCGGCAAGCAGCTTTCCGGAGGTGGGCCCCTGCAGGGCGAGCGAAGCGACCTGCTCGGAAATGTCCTCGATCGTCACGTCCATCCCGAGCGCGTTCTGCCGAAACCATCGCAGGCTCGGGTCCGCGGCCGTCCAGCGGTAGGTGTTCTCGGCCAGCCGCGAGACCGTCCCGTCGTCGATGACCTTGCCCCGCTCGTCGCACCACGGCGTGTAGATGACCTGCCCGACCGAGACCTTCCTCATGTCCCGTGTCACGATCCGATCCACGAGCTTCGTGGCGTCGCGCCCCGTAATCCAGTACTTGAAGAGCGGGGAGACGTCGATCAAGGCCGCGGCGTTGCGGATCGCGTTGTACTCGTGGTCGTGCTGCGTCTCGTAGGAGGAGACCGCGTAGTAGCCGGACCACTCGCGGAAGCTCAAGCTCTCGCAGAGCGGAAACGTTTTCTCGTGAACCGCGGTTCCAATCGGCACCAGCGACCTCCGCGCAGTTGTCGTGGGGCGGCGATTATAAGTATCCTCGCTCGGCTTGAGCAAGAAGGGCGGCCGAAAGACCGAGGAATGAGCCAACCCTACGAAGTGATCGTGATCGGAGGCGGGCACAACGGGCTGGTGAACGCCGCCTACCTGGCGCGCGCCGGCAAGAAGGTGCTGGTGCTCGAGCGGCGGCACGTCCTGGGCGGCGCCGCCGTGACCGAGGAGATCTTTCCGGGGTTCAAGTTCTCGGTCGCCTCCTACGTGGTGTCGCTGCTGCGGCCGGAGATCATCCGGGAGCTCGATCTGCCGCGGCATGGCCTGGAGATCCTCCCCCTGGACGGCACCTTCACGCCGATGGCAAACGGCGACTACCTCTGGCGCGTCAACGACCACGCGAAGACCCGCCGCGAGATCGCGCGCCACTCGAAGCTCGACGCCGAAGCCTACGAGGAGTACGGCAAGGCGATGGTGGAGATGGGCCGGTTCGTCAAGCCGATCCTGGCCATGACACCGCCCGACCCGACCTCTCTTGACCTGCGCGGCCTGCTCGACCTGCTCCGCCTGGGACGGCGCTTCCAGAAGCTGCCGGCGCAGGATCAGTACAACCAGGCGCAGCTCATGACCATGAGCGCGGTCGATTTTCTCGACCAGTGGTTCGAGACCGACGTGCTCAAAGCCACGATGGCGGCTTCCGGAATCATCGGAACCTTCCGGGGCGTCCGTTCGCCGGGCACCGCCTATGTCCTTCTCCACCACTACATGGGGG
>JBOGJK010000139.1:0-2031 GCA_050745345.1 Thermoanaerobaculia bacterium | reverse complement strand
CACAGGCGGAGCGGCTGACCTTCGGCAGCTTCACGACGGAGACCCGCGCGAAGTTTCTAGAGCTGCTGGCCTCGGTCACCCCGCCGGGCCTGACCCGCATCCAGCTCTTCTCCTCCGGCGCCGAGGCGGTCGAGGCCGCCTTCCGCCTCGCCAAGTCGGCCACGAAGAAGTTCGAGTTCGTGGGGTACACGGGAGCCTTCCACGGGAAGACGGGAGGGGTCCTGCCCCTCCTCTGGGGCGACTTCAAGGAGGGGATGGGGCCCTTCGTGCCCGGCTGCTACGTGGCTCCCTACGCCTCCTGCTACCGTTGCCCCCTCTCCTTGACCTATCCCGACTGCGGGATCGCCTGCGCGGAGAAAACCCGCGAGGTCATCCGAAACCAGACGGGAGGCGCGGTGGCCGCGGTGATCGCGGAGCCGATGCAGGGCACGGCCGGCAACGTCATCCCGCCGCCCGGGTTTCTCTCGGCGATCCACGCAATCGCCAGGGAGCACGGCGCCCTCTTCATCGCCGACGAGATGATTACCGGCTTCGGGCGAACGGGAAAGATGTGGGGGGTGGACCACGACGGCGTGGTGCCCGACATCATGACGGTCGGCAAGGGAGTCGGCGGCGGGTTCCCCCTCTCGGGTGTCGTCTCGACCGACGAGTTGACGAAGGCCAAACCCTGGTCGAACCCGTCGGGCAGCTCCTCCTCCTACGGAGGCAACCCGCTGGCCTGCGCGGCCGGACTGGCGTCTCTCGAGATCATCACGCGCGAGAACCTGGTCGAGAACGCCGAGCGCGTCGGGCGGGCGATGCTTTCCAGGCTCGAAGCGATGAAGGAAAAGCACCGCATCGTCGGGGACGTGCGCGGCAAGGGGCTCCTCCTCGGCCTCGACCTCGTGAAGGACCGCCGCACGAAGGAGCTAGTCTCGAAGGACTTCACGAAAGCGCTCTTTCAGGAGTGCCTGCGCCGGGGACTCGTCGCGATGTCTTACACGCCCGTCATCCGGATCAACCCTCCCTTGAACATCGACGAGAGGACGGCGCTCGACGGCCTCGAGATCCTGGACGAGGCGATTGGGGCGGTGGCGCAGGAGTGGAAGCTCGATTGAGACGGGGCCGTAAATCGAGAATCGAGAATCGTAAATGGGAGCAGCACGATCCTTTCGATTCACGATTTACGATTTACGATTCACGAGCTTAGACCATCGCAACCCCATCACCGATGCTACGCGGCGCGTTGATCGGCGTCGGGCACGTCGCCCGAAACGGCCACCTGCCGGGATGGCGCGGCCGGCCGGAGGCGACGTTGGTCGCGGCGGCCGATGCGCGGCCCGAGGGGCGGGAGGGCTTCCTCGCGTCGTTCCCGCAGGGGCGCTGGTACCCGTCGGCCGAAGAGCTCCTGTCGCGGGAGACGCTCGACTTCGCCGACGTCTGCACGCCGCCGGCCCTTCACCCTCCGATCGCGCGCGCGGCGCTCGAGGCGGGCCTTCACGTGCTGTGCGAGAAGCCGCTCGCGCTGTCGCCCGCGGAGGTGGCGTCCCTCGCAGCGCTGGCGCGGCGGAAGGGCCGCGCGCTCGTCACGGTGCACAACTGGAAGCACGCCCCGGCGCTCGCGAAGGTCACGGAGCTGCTGCGGGAAGGGGCCGTCGGCCGCCTCCGGCGCGCCCGCTGGGAGACCCTGCGGCGGGAGCCTGCCGTGGCCGCTGGCGAGAAAGGGAACTGGAGGTTGGACCCGGCGCAGTCGGGAGGCGGGATCCTCGTCGACCACGGCTGGCACGCGCTCTACGTCCTGCGGCAGTGGCTCGGCGGCCGGCCGGCGGCCCTCTCGGCGAGGCTCGAGACGCGCAAGCACCGCGAGTTCTCAATCGAGGACACGGCTGCGGTCTCGCTCGACTGGGACGGAGCCGAGGTCGAGGTCTTTCTGACCTGGGCGGCCGAAGAGCGGGGCAACCGCGTCGAGATCGAGGGGGAGCGGGGCAAGCTCCGGCTCGACGGCGGGAGGCTCGAGCTTTCCGTCGGCGGCTTGTCGCCTCAGTCGTGGGA
>JBOGJK010000138.1:0-2431 GCA_050745345.1 Thermoanaerobaculia bacterium | reverse complement strand
GGCGCGGTCCGGCTCGGTTCGATCGTCTGCGGGCCCGCCTCCTCGACGACCTCGTCGGCATCGAGCGGCCGGTCCGCCGGCATGGAAAGGAAGCGCGCCTCATCCACGTAGCCCGCGTCGTGGCGCTCGGCCGCGCGCGCGAGCTCCCGCGGGTAGTTGACGAGCGAGGCCTGATCGATCAGCTGCGAGTCCACGACGAGCGGGTTCCAGCGGGGATCGCGCATCGCCTCGTTGATGCGGATGGCCTTGGCGTACGCCTGGATGGCGTCGTCGCGGCGCCCCAGCTTCTCGTAGACCCGGCCGAGCCGGAAGTGGGCGGGGGGAAAGCCCGGGCGGCGGTCGATCGCCTCCCGGTAGGCGGAGATGGCGGCGGAGATGCGCCCCTCCGTCTCCTCCATCATGCCGAGGTTGTAGGCCGCGAGAAAAAAGTGCGGGTCGAGCTCGAGCGCCTTCTTGTACTCGGCCCGGGCCTCCTTCGGGAATCGGCGCTCGGCGAGCAGGTTGCCGAAGTCGTTGCGGAGCGCCGCGGAGCTCCCGTTGGCCGCCACCCGTTTCTCCTGCTCGAGCAATTTTTCGTCGAGCGGGTCGCCCGGGATCAGGAACTGGTGGAAGAAAGGCTCCTCGGGCTTGCCCTCCGGCATCTGCTGGCCGGCGACCATCCCCGGCGCCAACAACACGAACGCCACGGCAAGCCGCGCGACACGTTTCCGGCGGTCTTTCATCTCTTCGCTCCGGCTTCCCTTTCGCCGCGTTTGGCGACCAGTTTGACCTTCCCGTCGCGCAGGGCGACCTCGAACACGACGTCCTCGGTGCCGAGACGCTCCTTCATCCGCGCCCGCTCGCGATCCAGGCTCTCGGCAAACTTCTCGAAGGCGTAGCCCTCGACACTCTCGCCCTGGGCCCGCCGGGCCTCCAGATAGCTGTCGAAGAGACGCCGGTCGGCCGGCGTTCCCTCCTTCTCCGTATCTACGGAGCGGGCGGCGGGCGCGTCGGGGGGAGGCGACGGGGGCGGCACGGCGGGGGCTTCTCTGCGGGCCGCCGGCTCGGTCTCCGGAGCGAAATGGCCGTGGAGGCCGGGGCGCTTTCCCGACTCCTTTTCCGCCTGCAGCCGCTCCCACCGCTCCCCGAGCGAGGTGTACCGGCCCTGGAGTGTGGCGAAGCGGTATCCTTCCGCGGCCGCGTCGAAGGAAACGCCCGAGAGGCGCCGGATCATCAGCTCGACGTGCCTGCGGCTCTCCAACGGAGGCTTCGAGGCCGTGCCGTAGAGGAAGGCATCGTACTCGCCGGCCAGCCGCCGGATCGCCTCCTCCAGGACCTCGAGCTCCCGTTCCCAGGGCACCGATCTATAGTAAGGGAGACGTGAGGCCGCAGGAGCCGATCCTTGCCCATCCCCCCTCGATGGACTCCCTGCTCTCCTCCGAGGCGGCCGCGGAACTGCTGCGTCTCTACGGGCGGCACGCTCTCAAGGAGGAGTTGCGGCGGCAGATGGCGCGCGGAAGCACGCGGCCGGCGGAACTGCTCGAGGGGGCGCGCGGAGCGCTCTTGCGGCGCTTCGCCCCGACCCTGACCCGCGCGATCAACGCGACGGGAGTGCTGCTCCACACCAACCTCGGCCGCTCGCCGCTTTCGCCCGAGGCGCGGGACGCTCTGTTGGAAGCGGCCAGGGGCTATGCGACGCTCGAGTACGACGGACAGACCGGCCGGCGCGGCAGCCGCCAGGACCACGTGCGGGCGCTCCTGCGGGACCTCTTCGGGGCTTCTGGCGCCCTGGCGGTCAACAACAACGCCGCGGCGCTGCTTCTGGCCCTGACCGCGCTCGCCCGCGGCCGACGAGTCATCGTCTCGCGAGGCGAGCTCGTCGCGATCGGCGGCTCCTTCAAGATCCCCGAGATCCTGGAGGCGTCGGGGGCGCGGCTCGCTGAAGTCGGAACGACCAACCGGACGACGATCGAGGACTACCGGCGCGCCCTCGCTCCGGATGTCGCCCTCCTGTTGACCGTCCACCCCTCCAACTACGAGATCCGCGGCTACGCGGCGCGTCCCGAGCCGGAAGAGATCGCTTCTTTCCGGCGGGAGGCGGGGATCCCCTGGCTGCACGACCAGGGCACCGGCTGTGTCGAGCCGCTCGACGCCTACGGCGTGCCAGACGAGCCCACCGTCGCCCGGTGCCTGGGCGACGGCGCCGACCTCGTGACCTTCTCGGGGGACAAGCTTCTCTGCGGGCCGCAGGCCGGCCTCGTCGTGGGACGGGCCGAACTGGTCGAAGCACTCGCCGCGCATCCGATGGCGCGCGCGGTGCGCCCGGACAAGCTCACGCTCGCGGCGCTTTCCGCGACGCTGTCCGGATGGAAGCGCGGGCGCTGGCGCGATTTCCCGGTCTACCGCGCGGCGGGTCGTCCGATCTCGGAGCTCGAGCGGCGCGGCGCGGCGC
>JBOGJK010000137.1:0-3811 GCA_050745345.1 Thermoanaerobaculia bacterium | reverse complement strand
GTCTCATTCTACTCTTGCTGCAAATCGTCATTGGCTGGTTCGGGTCACAGGCCGTGATGGGCTACGTCGGAGGCAGCGTGCCGGGCACGTTCCGCCTTTACGTGTTCGCCCTCGTCGCCGCGATCGTCGTGTTCCTCATCGGCGTGATCGCGGCGCAGATCCTGAAGGAAGTCGGGCACCCGTCGAGCCACACGCTCTCGTGGGCGCTGCTGCTGGCGCTCATCGCGGCGGCGCTGTTCGGGGGCTCGGTCTCGTTCATCGCATTACGGGCGCAGCCGTAGGGAGGAGAGAGGCACATGCGGGACGACATCGCGCGCAGATCGGAGCTCGGCGAGGACGAGGAGAAGCGCATCCACCAGCAACCCAACTACATGGCGGTCTTCTGGTGGCTCTTCGGCCTGACCGTGGTCGAAGTGTCCTACTCGGTGTTCACGCACCCGCCGAAACTCGTCCTGATCACGGTTCTGGTGGGTCTCGCCGTCATCAAGGCGACGATGGTCGCCCTCTTCTTCATGCATCTGAAATTCGAGCGCAAGACCCTCGGGCTCATTTTCGCATCGACCCTGCTCTTCGGGATGATCCTCGTGGGGGTCGGGATCGCCGAGCAGCTCCTGCCCAGACCATAGGAGACGACGTGGACCACACCGCGACCGCGACCTTTCCGGGGGCCGCTCCCGCACCGCTGCACGTCCATCCGGGGGCCGCACCCGGCCACGGTGAGGAGCCTGCCACCGGTATTCCCAACGACAAGATGGGAATGTGGGTGTTCCTTTGCTCCGAGGTGATGTTCTTCACCGGGCTGATCGGCTCCTACATTGTGCTGCGGTTCGGCACGCCGAACTGGCCGCACCCCGGCGACACGCTGAACATCTGGCTGACCGCGGCCAATACGTTCCTTCTCATCTGCTCCTCGGTCACGATGGTGCAGGCCCTTGCGGCGATCCAGCGCGGCGATTCGCGGAAGATGAAGCTCTTCCTGTCACTGACGCTCCTGTTTGGCTCCTGCTTCCTCTCGGTGCAGGCGTTCGAGTACTGGAAGCTCCTGCACCACGGGTTCAACCCGAAGGTCTCTCTCTTCGGCTCCGTCTTTTACACCACGACGGGTTTCCACGGCTTTCACGTCTTCTGCGGAGTCGTCTGCATATCCTTCGTGACGGGAAAGGCCTTCCTCGGCAAGTACACGAAGGAGCACCACCAGGGGATCGAGACGATCGGTCTCTACTGGCACTTCGTGGACCTGGTCTGGATCGTGCTGTTCACGATCATTTATTTGTTCTGATCGGTAGTCGGTAGTCGGTAGTCGGTAGTCGGTAGGAGACAGCTGACACTCTCGGTGCGGGATCTGCCGACAGTCAACGCCGTCTTGAACGCGGCGAGCGGGATCCTCGTCGTGCTCGCCTACCGGGCGATCCGCAGGCTCCAGATCGAGCGGCATCGCCGTCTCATGCTTTCGGCCGCGACGGTCTCGGCGCTCTTTCTGGTCTCCTATCTGACCTACCACGCGATGGTCGGCTCCGTGCGCTTCACGGCGCAGGGGCTGCCGCGCGCGGTCTACTTCACGGTCCTGATCTCCCACACGATGCTGGCCGTCGCGACGCTGCCGCTCGTGCTGCGGACGCTGTATCTGGGCCTGCGGAGGCAGGACGACCGCCACCGACGGATCGCGCGCTGGACGCTGCCGATCTGGCTCTACGTCTCGGCCACGGGAGTCGTCGTGTACGTCATGCTCTACCATCTTTACCCGCCCCGCGGCTTTCAGTAAGCTTTCGATCGATGTCCTCACGGGCTCGAGTCCTGGTCTTCGCCCTCGTGGGGCTGGCGCTCCTGCCGGCCCTGCTGTCCGCCTGCCCGCTGTGCAAGGATGCTCTGGAAGACCGGGGCGGCGCGCCGAACCAGCTCGGGAAGGGCTTCTACTACTCGATCCTGCTCATGATGTCCGCGCCGTTTCTGCTGGTGTCGGGCCTCTTCTTCAAGATCTACCTCGCGCGGCGGCGCCAGCGGCGGCTCGGAGAATCTGCCGCGCCGAGCCTTCTCCCCGAGCCTCCCGGAGCCCGCTCCTGAAGCGGGCGGCCTCGCTTTTCTCTTCCTTCGCCTTCTCGGCCTCGCTCCTCCTTGCCGCCGGCCCGAAGCCGGTCTCGGTGCTCGACCCCTCCCGGGAGCTCGACGAAGTCACAGCCCTGGTCGCGCACGACACGATCGCCGAGTTCTCCGGCCGCGGCCTCACGGAGGAGGGCCTCTCGATCGCCGTCATCGACCTGACCGCCCCGGGCCCCAACCCATCCTTTCCGGCGGGAGGCTTTCGCGCGGAGATCCCGTACTACCCGGCCTCGGTCGTCAAGATCTTCTTTCTCGCCTACTACGAGGCGCAGAGGGAGACGGGCAGGCTCGCGGACACGCCCGAGCTCGCGCGTGCCGTCAAGGACATGATCACGGTCTCCTCCAACGACGCGACCGGGTTCGTCGTGGACTCGATCACGGGCACGACCTCGGGCCCCGAGCTTTCCGGCCTCGCCTGGGAGGAGTGGAAGGAGCGGCGCAACGCGGTCAACCGCTTCTTCGCCCGCCGCGGCGGATATCCGGGTCTCAACGCCAACCAGAAGACCTTCTGCGAGGACGCCTACGGGCGCGAGCAGGCCTTCCGCGAGGGGGGTCGGAACCGCAACCGCATGTCGGCGGCGGAGGCGGCCCGTCTCTTCAAGGAGATCGCGCTGGGGGAGGTCGCGGGACAGGCGGGAACGGACGAAATGCTGACGCTGCTCTCGCGCGACATCACGCACGAGGATCCGTACGAGGACCTCGAGATCGAGGACGCGCGCCTGGCGGGGCAGGGGCTGCCCAAGGGGAGCCGCTTCTGGTCGAAGTCGGGCGACGCCTACGACGTGCACCATCTGGTCGGCCGCGTCGTGCTGCCCAACGGCTCGGATTTCGTGATCGCGGTGTTCACCCGGGGCGTCAAGGACGTGCCGGCGGTCATCCCGCGCGTGTACGAAAAGGTCGCGGCCCACTTCGCCGCCCGCAAGCTCGCCGCCCCGGACCGGTAGCCGGAACGAAGAGTCGTCCATGACGCTCGGTTCACGGTTCCCGGTTTTCGGTTTACGCCCTTCATGACTCGTCCGGCGGTCCTCGCGCGTCTGGCGGGGATCGCGATCGCGTTGCTGCGTTCGACCCTGAGCATCGAGCGGCTCCACTTCGAGCGGTACCTGGAGCTTCGTGCGCGCGGCGTGCCGATCCTCTTCTGCCTCTGGCACGGCCGGATGTTCCTGCCGATCCAGGTCCATCGGGACCAGGGGATCGTGACGATGGCATCGCAGTCGGAGGACGGCGAGATCATCGCCCGGTGGCTCGAGCGAAACGGCTACGCCGTCGTCCGCGGTTCGACTTCCCGCGGGGGAGGCGAGGCCCTGCGCCGGATGGTCCGGCAGGTGCGCTCCGGCCGTCACGCGGCGCTGACCGTGGACGGCCCGAAGGGCCCTCCCCGAATCGTCCAACCGGGGGTGCTGCAACTCGCCCGGCTGACCGGCGCCTGGATCCTTCCCATCACCTACTCGTGCGCCCGTCCGCGGTTCCTGAAGTCCTGGGACCGCTACCTCGTTCCCGTTCCCTTCTCCCGCAACGTCGTGGCCTGGGGCGAGCCCTTCCTGATCCCTGCGGAGATGCCCGACCGGACCGCGCTTTCCCGCATCGCCGAAGCCCTCGACGCCGCCACCCGCGAGGCGGACGCGGCCGCGGGAATCGACCCCCCTTCGCCGTGGGCATGAGGAGAATAAGGGGCTTCACCGGAAGCAAGTCAGCCGACCGAGCCCTGCGGGCT
>JBOGJK010000136.1:0-7029 GCA_050745345.1 Thermoanaerobaculia bacterium | reverse complement strand
GCATCGTTCAAGGAATCTCCCTTGAGAAACATCACTTCAAAGGAGCGGTCCTCGCAGCCGTCGCTTACCAGTCGAGAGTCTGGTTTTCGTCGTCGAGGATGGGAAAGATCTCGGCGACGCCCCGCCGCGACGAACGGCCGGCGACGATACCTTGTATTTTTGAGTCCAGCATTCAATAATACAAGGTATGAAGATCTTGGCGCGGGGCGCCGCCGGCCGTCTACGCCGGCTTCTCCGGACCTTTCCGGCTGTCCTCGTCTACGGGCCCCGACAGTGCGGAAAGAGCACGCTCGTGCGGACCCTGTACCCGGACTGGCGTCACCTCGACCTCGAGCGCCCGGCCGACCTGTTTGCCCTCGAGGCCGATCTCGAAGGGTTCTTCGACCGCCACCCGCGCCGGGTCGCCGTCGACGAGGCTCAGCGCCTGCCCGACCTCTTCTCTGCCCTTCGCCACGCCATCGACCGCGCTCACACGCGAGGCCGTTTCCTCCTGACCGGTTCGGCCAGCCCCGGCCTGCGGCGATCCGTCTCGGAGTCGCTCGCCGGGAGGGTGGGACTCCTGGAACTGACGCCCTTTCAAAACAAGGAGCTTGTCCGCACGCCGTACGCCGCCAGCCGATGGTTCTGGGGAGGCTATCCCCCGGTCCACGCGCGGCGCGGCAACCGCGCCCGCAACGAGTGGCTCGATGCTTACGTTTCGACCTTTCTCGAACGAGACCTGCCTTCCTTCGGGGTCCGGCTGCCGCCGCAGAGGCTCCGGCTGCTCTGGAGCATGCTGACCCACATCCACGGCAACCTGCTCAACGTCTCCGACCTCGCCCGCTCGCTCGGGGTTTCCTCCCACACGGTCGCCAACGATCTCGACGTCCTGGAAGCCACGTTCATGATCCGGCGTCTCCCGCCGTACCACGCCAACATCCAGAAGCGACTGACCAAGAGTCCGAAGATCTACGTCCGCGACACGGGGCTTCTGCACTTCCTCGCCGGGCTGCGCGAGCCCGCGGAGCTCGAGCGGTGGCCCCGTCGGGGGCACTCCTTCGAGGGCCTGGTCATCGAGGAGCTCGCGGCCCGCGCGGCGGAGCGTCTGGTCCGGCCCGGTCTCTTCTTCTGGCGGACGCAGGCGGGAGCGGAGGTCGATCTCCTGATCGTCGACGGCCGCCGGATCGTGCCCATCGAGATCAAGCTCGGAGCCGCGGTCGAGCCGCGCGCGCTGACGGGGCTGCGCCATTGCATGGAGGACCTGTCTCTCAAGCGAGGCTTCGTCGTCACGACCGGGCGCGAACGCCGCTCGATCGGGCGATCGATCGAGATCGTCCCCTGGGAGGCGATCGTCCGCGGAGACGTCAATCTGTTCTGATGACCATGGCGCCGGCGGGAAGAGCTTCGGTCTGGCCGAGGATGACTTGCAGGAGAACGGACGAGTCGAGAGAGAGGGTCATCGCTCACCCTCTCGTTCCTCCCGCAGCCGTTTCATGACGTCCGCCCGCACCTTGAGAGGCGGCGGAAGCGCGATCGGCCGCAGCTTGTGCGCGTGCGGCGGGGGCCGGCGAATGGAGAGGGACGGCACTCCCCGCTCGTACGGCACGACCGTCGCGATTGGGATCAGCCGATCCAGAACGGTGATCGGTGCCCTCGCCGCACCCGACCCGGGTACTCGCTCCGCCTGCTCTTGAGCTCGGCGATGCCGACTCCGAGCGTCATCGGGAGAGCTCGTCCCGGTAGACCACGCCGCCCTTCATGACGAAGCGGACGCGCTCCATCTCGGTAATGTCTTTGACCGGGTCGCCCGAGACGGCAATGAGGTCCGCGAGCTTGCCCTTCTCGACCGAGCCCACGCGGTCCGACCAGCCCATGATCTCGGCGTTGACGCTCGTCGCGGAGACGAGGACCGCGATCGGGGTCTCGCCGAGGCCCACGCGAACGGTCATCTCGTGGGCGTTCTTCCCGTGCGGGATGACGGCGGAGTCCGTCGCGAACCCGATCGGCAGGCCGGCGGAGAGAGCCTTGCGGAAGCCCGCGAACTGGATGTCCCGGATCTTCCTCTCTCGCTCCCTCTCGGACTCCGGGATGTGCGCGCCCTCGGCGCCGAGGATCGCCTCGCTCGTGTAGAGGGTGGGAACGTAGAAGGTCCGCCGGCCGGAGGCCTTGAGCAGCGCGATCGCCTCCTCGTCCAGGTACGATCCGTGGTCGATCGTCCGGACACCCGCCCGGATCGCCGCCTTGATGCCCGCCGCCCCGTGCGCGTGCGCGGCGACCTGCCGGCCCCAGCGGTTGGCCTCCGTCACGGCCGCCTGGATCTCCGCGTCGGAATACTGCTGCGAGGTGGGCGGAATACCCTTCGAGAGCACGGCGCCGGTCGCGAGGATCTTGATGAAGTCAGCGCCGTGCTTGAAGTTCGTGCGGACGGCCCTGGTCACTTCCTCGGGCCCGTCGGCGAGGTTGCGCACGATCGGCACGTCGACATAGATCGAGAACTGCTTCGCGTCGCCGGCGCCGCCGGTCGAGGAGACGTAGTTGCCCGAGACCATGAGGCGCGGGCCGGGAACGGCGCCCTGGTCGATCGCGTTGCGCAGGGTGACGTCGACATAGGGCCAGGTCGGGCCCATTTCGCGGCACGTCGTGAATCCCGCGAGCAGCGTGTCCCGCGCGTTCTTCGCTCCCCAGAGCGCCGCCTCGTCGGGTGTGGTCGTCGTCAACGCCTCCTCCCAGTGCACGCCGAACCTGTCGGTCAGGTGCGTGTGGAGGTCGATCAGGCCCGGCAGCAGCGTCGCGGAGCCCAGCTCGATCACGCGGGCGCCCGGAGGGATCGCGAGGCTCGCGGCGACCTCGGCGATGCGGTCCCCCTCGATGCGGACCATGGCGGGCACAACGGCCGGCCCCCCGCGCCCGTCGATCAGCCGCGCCGCCTTGACGACGGTGACCGCCGGTTCGGAGGGAACGGCTCCCGCGCCGAGGACGGCGAGGGTCAGGGCGGCCAGGAGCGGCTTCATCGGTGCATCCCCCGAAGCGGATTATTCACGACACGCCATCCCGCCGGGCCGGCGAAACGTCCCGGCCCGGCCCGGCATGGAACGCCGGACCGCCGCCGCGGCCGGACGGGAACCCCCGGGCAGGCTTCATCTCACGTAATCCCGAAGCTGCAAGACGCGCAATCCCCCAATCGCGGGCAGCTCTCGATCATTGGTCAGCAGCGCCGAGCATCTCGCCGACAGAGCCGCCGCCAACTGGATCGCATCGGGAGTCCGAACGTTGGGGTAGACGGCACGCAGTTGTGCGGCCGCTCGCAACTGTCCGTGATCGATGTCGATCAGCGTCAGGCCGCGGCTCCTGGTCAGGATCTGCTCGTATCGATCGGCCAGGGGGGCGTCACCGGCGCGATAGGAAACGACCAGCACCTCGAGCAGAGTCAAGCTCGAAGTCACCGCCGCCAGGCGTCCCCGGTCGACTGTCTCGAAAACGGGCTCCAGGAGCGGCAGGAACCGCGGATGCGCCTCGATGAAGTAGATGAAAGGGACGGTGTCGAGCGCCAGCGGTCCGGCGCCGATCTCGTCGATCAGTCCCATGCCTTGCGCTCGGCCTCGACGTGGCTCGCGGCATCGAGTCCTGACCAGTGCTCCTTGCCGAGGCCTCTCAACGTCAGGATGGAGATCGGCCCGGGACGTTCGAGGACCTCGTCCAGGATCCTGGTGACCTCCTGGGCGACGGACCGGTGCTGCTGCTTCGCGCGCCTCTGGAGCTTGCGGTAGAGAGAGTCGGGGAAGTTCTTGACGTTCAGGGTTGCCATAATTCCTCCATTATTCCTCCATTATGGAGGAATCGTCAAGCTGCACCCGTGTGTCCTCTCCCGAAGGGACCCGGCATCGAGTCGATCCGGCGCGCTCTGCCCCCTCAGCGCGCCAGGCCGGCGTTCCAGTTGAGGACGACCGTGGTCGGGGTCATGGCCTCGCGCCCGAGAGGAGCGACGAAGAGGAATCGCTGGCCGTCGGCCGTGGCGAGGAATTTGTTGCGCGCCGTGCCCGGCTGGACGCGTCCCAGAAAGAGCGGCTGCGGGATGCCGGCCTGGAAGCTCTCCGCGATTCGAATGTCGACGGCCATCAACTTCTGGTCGGGCGCGCGGTAGAAGAGCTCCTTGCCGTCGGCGCGCCAGACCGGGTCGCTGCCCCCGGCCGTCGAGACCTGCCACTTGCCCCCCGGGCCAGGAAAGGACTGCGCGTAGATCTCCATGCGGCCCGACTCGTTGGACTGGTACGCCAGGAAACGGCCGTCCGGCGAGAAGGCGGGCACCTGCTCCGTGAACTGGCCGACGACGACCGGGATCGGCTTTCGGTCTCCGAAGGTGGGCAGCACCCAGACGTCCCAGTTGGTCTTGGGGTTGCGGCTCGAATAAGCGATGTACCGCCCGTCGCGCGACCAGTCGCTGGCGAGCTTCATCTCCTTGTTCTCCAGCAGAAGCTTTTCCTCTCCTTCGCCGCTCGAGGTCTTCTCGAAGAGGTCGAAGTTCCCGCCGCGATCCGAGCTGAAGACGACCCTGCCGCCGTCAATAGACCATACAGGAGCGAAGTCATTGGCGGCATGGAACGTGAAACGGGAGCTCACGCCGCGGGCGAGGTCCCTGATCCAGATGTCGGCCTTGCCGCTGCGAGGGTCTTCGAGCTCGAAGGCCAGCCGGTCGCCGGCGCGGGAAAGCGCCGGGTTCCAGAACTCACCCGCGTCCCCCTCGGATTTGAGCTCCCGTCCCGTGCGATCCCTCCAGAGCAGGCGGCTTCCCGACTCGCCGGTCCGGTATGCGAGTGTTCCCTCCCGGGACACGGAAAACCGCGCCAGCCCGACGCTGTCGGTGCCGATCTGCTCGGCCAGCGGGATCGGCTCGCCGGTCGTCCGGCCGGCCTTCGCGTCGAAGGGCTGGCCCACGAGCGTCTTGTCGCGGACGAAGAGGAGGTGGCCGGTCGGGGCGTACGTCACCAGGGTCTGGGCCGGGGCGAGCGCCTTCGTTTCCTGCGAGTCGAGCGAGCCGATCCGGTAGGTGTTCTCCTCCGCCTTCTGCCCCGTCGCCATGTAGAGGAAGTGGCGGCCATCGGGGAGAAACTCGGGCCATCCGACGGTCTGTTCCTTGCGGGCGTCGTCGGGCTTCACGGCCACCGTGGCCGTTCCCCCCGCCGCCGAGACTCGGTGGATCGGGTCGCTGCCCCTTCCGTCGTAGAGGATCACGCCCTCCGAACTCCAGGTGCCGTCGGCGCCGGTCGGCGCGTCGCAGATCTTCTGCGGCGGCCCGCCGGTGACCTCGATCTTCTTCAGCTTCCCGTCGGCGAAGAAGGCGAGGAACCGGCTGTCGGGAGACCAGAAGGGGCGTGTCGTTCCCTCCGTGCCGGCGAGGGGCTGCGCCGAGAGGGCGGCGAGCGACCGCACCCAGATCCGGGTCTTGCCCTGCGAATCGGTCGCGTTGAAGGCCAGGGTGCGCCCGTCGGGCGAGATGCGAGGCATATCGATGGAGATGATCTCCTCCGGCGTGGGAATCTCGAACCGGACGGTCCGCGGCGGCTCCGGCGCCCGCCGGACGAAACCCACCGCCAGGGCCCCGGCGGCAAGAAGCGCCGCGGCCGCGACACCCCAGGCGAGCTTCTCGCGGCTCTTTCGGCGCGCGGCGACCGGCGCCGGCACTCCCGCGAGCGACCCCCCCTCCGCGATCCACTGGAGCTGCAGCATCACGTCGTGCGCCGTGTGCCACCGGTGCTCGGGCTCCTTGGCGAGACACCCCTTGACGACCCGGTCGAGCGCCGGCGGGACCATCGGCTGAAGGCTCGAGACCGCCGGGGGCTCGGAGTTCATGATCGATCCGATCAGGCTCGCCTGGCTCTTGCCCGAGAAGGCCTTGGCCCCCGTCAGCATCTCGTAGAGCACGCAGCCGAAGGCGAAGAGGTCGCTGCGCGCGTCGGCCTCGCCCCCCTCGAGCTGCTCGGGGGACATGTACTGGAAAGTCCCGAGGATCGTGCCCCGGGTCGTCAGGGGCTGGCTCTCCTGCAGCGCCGTCGGCAGGCTCGTCACAGCCGACACGCCGGCCGTCCCCGCCGCGTGCAGCTTGGCCAGCCCGAAGTCGAGCAGCTTCACGCCCGACTTGGTCAGCATGATGTTGCCGGGCTTCAGGTCCCGGTGGACGATGCCGCTCTTGTGCGCGGCCTCGAGCGCCCCGGCGATCTCGATGCCGATCCGGAGTGCCTGCTCAACGGGCAGGGTCCCCTTGCCCAGGCGGTCCGCCAGCGTCTCCCCCTCGAGAAGCTCCATGACGAGGTAGTCGGTTCCGTCCTGGTGCCCGACGTCGTAGAGCGTGCAGATGTGCGGGTGGGAGAGCTGCGAGATCGTCTTCGCTTCGCGATCCAGCCGCTGGCGCAGCTCCGGAGAGGCTGACATGTGCTGCGGAAGCACCTTGACGGCGACCTCGCGGCCGAGCCGGGTGTCTCTTGCCCGATAGACCTCGCCCATACCGCCGGCCCCCAGCGCCGAGAGGATCTCGTAAGGGCCCAGGCGGGTCCCGGCTTCCAATGTCATCGTGGCTCCTTTCGTCCAGACAAGCCTATCTCGCGCTGCCTCCGGGCCGCGACGCCCAATGCGGCCGCTCCAAACGGCGGCGCGCCCTTCGCCAGCCGCTCCGACAGCGTCTCGCCTTCGAGCGGCTCCATGACGATGAACTCGGTCTCGCCCTCCCGCCCCAGGTCGTAGAGCGCGCGGATGTGCGGGTGCGACAGCTGCGAGATCGCCTTCGCCTCCCGCTCGAAGCGATGGCGGGCTTCAGGAGCCGAGAGGTGCTGCGGCAGCGCCAGAAGGAGGTTCGTGCCGGATGGACTCCGGGCGCAAGCTCGTGGGCGGACCTTGACCGCAACCGTCCGCTCGAGCCGCGTGTCTCGCGCCTTGTACACCTCGCCCATCCCCCCCGCGCCGAGCGGCGCCAGGATCTCGTACGGGCTGAGGCGGGTGCCGGCGGAAATCGACACTTACTTCTTCAAGTCCGCCGTCCAGTTCTGGACGAGCGTGATG
>JBOGJK010000135.1:0-2226 GCA_050745345.1 Thermoanaerobaculia bacterium | reverse complement strand
GTATTGGACACGCTCGCGAGCGTGTCCTGGGGATTGAAGAACGTCTTGACCTGCCCCGTCACGGTATCAGTCACCGCGGGGGACCCCGGCGCACAGGAGAACGCCGCAGAATCCGAGGGCGCAGGGCGACCGGAAGAGGGAACGATTGGCCCTATCGGGCATGATTACCTCCGGCCTTGCTGCCGGCGGCCGACCGGCCGAGAAATCATCTCTCCGCCCGCAAGTCGGTGCGCGCGTCGCGGCGCGGATCTGCGCCCTTCTCCCTAGGTGTGAGGTTGGTCCTCCGAACGGTTGCTTCTCCTCTTACTGCTGGTACTCTGTCCGCGGGAGCCGTTCTCTTTCGGATGGCACGGAGGTGGTGGTGAGCTCGAGCGTCCCGCTGGATCGGCCGGAGCGTCGCAAGCCCCGCGCGGTTCCGCCTTCCGACGGGCTGCTGCCGATCCCGCCGCCCCTGACGCAGAACCTGCCCCGCCGCTTCGGCGACTATCTGGTCACTTCGGAGCTCTCGCGCGACGCGCTCGGGCGCGTCTTCCGCGCGATCGACGTCTCGGGCAACGGAGAATTCGTGAGACTCCGGATCTTCGACACACGCCGCGTGGACGCGCCGATGCTGATCGACGCGATCGAGGCCTCCGAGGCGATGCGCCCGCTGCTCGCGGGTCCGTTCACGGCGCGCGGGGAGAAGGCGGGCGCGGTCGACCGGCTCCCCTACGTCGTCTGGAGGGAGACGCACGGCTGGACGCTCGACGTACTCGTCAACGGCTTCCGCGGCTTCGGCTGGAGGCTCCCCGTCGAGCACGCCCTGTTGATCGCCGACCGGATCGCCGCGGCCCTCGTCGAGGCCCACCGCAAGTTCTTCGAAGGGCGGCCGATCGCCCACGGCCTGGTCTGGCCGGGTTTCGTCTCGGTCGGCGCCGACGCCGCGATCTTCGTGGCGGGATTCGGCCTGGCGCCGGGCATCTTCCCCACGCTCGAGGAGCCGACCCTCGCCGCAGGCATCGCGCCCTACCTGGCGCCGGAAGAGCGCCTGCGCCCGCGCCTCCAGCCGGCGTCGGACATCTATTCGGTCGGCGCGATCCTGCTCGAAATGCTGACCGGGAGGGTGCCGTCGCCGGAAGTCCCGGTGGTGACGCTGCGCAAGGAGGACGGACTGCCGGAGGACCTGGTGCAGCTTCTTCGCGGCGCCCTGGCCAAGCCCTCCCTCCGCTTCTCCTCCATGAGCGCCTTCCGGCGGGAGCTTGGCCGCGTGATCGTCGCGGGCCGGTACGCCCCCTCGAGCTTTGCCCTCTCGCAGCTGCTCTCCAAGCGTCTGGGCCCTCAGAGCATCCACCACGCCGAGGCCGCAGCCCTGGCGGAGGAAGCCCGGCGCCGCACCGCGCCGACCCGCCCGCGCGCGCTGCCGCCGGGCGCTCCCCCGCCCGACCACGACGCCGAAGTGGACTCGGTTCTGCGAAACTTCTGGAGCCGCGCGGAGACGACCTAGGACCTTGGAAGCCGGGGCGGCCGGGGAGCCGATAGACTCACGGCGTGGCCGTTTCCTCCCGGAGGCCCTGGCGTCGCCTCGCGACCGAGGCCGCAAACCGCCGATCGGAAGGCCTCGACCGCCTCGGGCCGCCCCGGATCGTCGCCCTGATGCAGTCGGAGGACCGCCGCGTCCTCCAGGCACTGCGCCGGGCCAGGCCCGCGATCGCGAGCGCCGCGCGGATGCTGCGGCAGACGTATCTGGCGGGGCGCAACGCCCTCCTCTTCGGCGCGGGCACTTCCGGCCGTCTGGCGGTGCTCGAAGCGGCGGAGCTGCCTCCGACCTTCGGGACCGCGCCCCGCCGTGTGCGCGCGGTCATCGCGGGAGGACGGGGCGCCGTCTTCCGGTCGCTCGAGGGAGCGGAGGATCGATTCCGCGAGGGAGTCAAGGGCGCCGATCGCGCGCGATCCGGTGACCTCGTCATCGGCGTCTCGGCCAGCTCCGTGACCCCCTTTGTGCGCGGGGCGCTCGCGCGCGCAGGCCGGCGAGGCGCGCGCACGATACTCCTCACGTCGAGCCGCCCGCCGGCGGCCTCCCGTGTCGCGGACCTGGTCGTCCTGCTGGAGGTCGGTCCCGAGGTCCTGGCCGGCTCGACCCGCCTCAAGGCGGGCACGGCGACCAAGCTCGCGTTGAACCAGATCACCACCGCGGCCTTCGCCTCGGCCGGGAAGGTGTTCGGGCCCTGGATGGTGGACCTGCGGGCC
>JBOGJK010000134.1:0-1629 GCA_050745345.1 Thermoanaerobaculia bacterium | reverse complement strand
AGAAGGCCCAGGATCTCTCGGGCGACGAGAAGATCGGGGCGCGGATCGTCATCCGCGCGCTCGAGGAGCCGACCCGCCAGATCGTGGCCAACGCCGGCGCCGAGGGCTCGGTCGTCATCAACGAGCTGAAGGCCAAAGGCGGCAACTTCGGCTTCAACGTCAACAGCGAAAAGGTGGAGGACATGGTCAAGGCCGGGATCATCGACCCGACCAAGGTCACCAAGAACGCGCTCCAGAACGCAGCCTCGATCGCCGGCCTGATGCTCACCACCGAGGCGCTCGTCTCCGAGATCAAGGAGAAGGAAAAGGGCCCGGCGGTCCCGGGCGGGGGCGGCATGGGCGGCATGTACTGAAACGGGCGTTAGGCGCGAGGCTGGAGCCATCGGGCGGTCTGCCGAGCTCCGAGTCCGCTTGGAATTCGCCCCGGCGCAAGCCGGGGCTTTTTTTGCGCAGGGCGGACCGGGAACCGCGAATGCCCAACCGCGCCGCGGGTCGGATCAGAACTGCCAGCCGACGGAGATCGTGGGTCCCCAGTCGTCTCGCGGCTGGCCGGTCGTCGGGTCGCCGCTGCGCTACAATCAGTGGAAGCTCGTCTTCGCCGAGCAGCGCGGGCATGGCTTCGATGTCAGGTAGGAGCCGTTCGTGACGCTCTGCCTGCCCAAGCTCTTCAACCTCCGCTCCGATCCGTTCGACACTGCCGATCACGAGTCCATGGACTACGAGCGCTGGAGAGTCGAGCACGTCTTTCTGCTGGTGCCGGCGCAGCAGTACGTCGGGCAGTTCCTCGGCACGTTCAAGGAAGTCCCGCCGCGGCAGAAGGCGGGCAGCTTCTCGCTCGATCGCGTGCTGGAGTCGCTCCAGACCGGCAGCGCCGGAACCGGCAGCAACTGAGATAGCGAATTCCGGGCCGCGTCCCTCGTGCCGGCGGGTGCGGCCCGATGACCAGTCAGCCAGAGACTCAACCGATGAAAGGCCAGGTCCGCGCGGGCTCACTGCCGAGTTCCCGTAAGTCGGGGCGCATGTCGATTGGTATGCGGCAAAAAACGTCGGCCTCGGCGCCGCGTACGAATACACGAAGATCCACATCGAGAAGAACACCGACACGAGATTCGACAGCTTCGGCTACCGGTACAGCGGGCCGCGCCTGTACGTCGTCCTGACGTTCTGAGCCGTTCGCGAGCCAGTTGACCATGGATGTGGACCATGGTCTAATCGGGTCATGGAAAGCGTTTCGATCTCCCAGTTCAAAGCCCGCTGCCTCGCCATTCTCGCTCGCGTCCAGCGCACCGGCCGGCCGATCCTCGTCACGCGTTTCGGAAAGCCGGTGGCCGAGGTCGTCCCTCCGTCGACCTCGGTCCGCCCGAAGCGGTGGCTCGGTTGCCTCGAAGGCACCGTACGAATCGTCGGAGACATCGTCTCGCCGGCTTCCGACGAGAGCGATTGGGAAGTGCTTCGCAAGTGAAATTCCTTCTCGATACCCACATCTGGATCTGGAGCGTCGCGGAACCGAAGCGCCTGTCGAGGAGGGTGGGCGCCGCCCTGCAGTCGTCGAAGCACGAGCTGTGGCTCTCGCCTATTAGCGTATGGGAACTGTTGCTGCTCTCGGAAAAGGGAGGCGTGGAGCTGGAC
>JBOGJK010000133.1:0-3333 GCA_050745345.1 Thermoanaerobaculia bacterium | reverse complement strand
CCCCTGACCATGAACGGAATGATGAGCCACTTGGCGAGCGCCACGCCGAGCAGGCCCCCCAGCAGCGACATCAGGACCGACTCGGAGAGGATGAAAGAGAGGATATGCGTGCGCCGGAAGCCGAGCGTGCGCATGACCGCGATCTCGGTGACACGCTCGCGGGCCGACATCGCGACGGTGTTGGCGACGATCAGCGCAACCGCGAAGAGGATCACGAGCGAGATCGCCCGGATCATGAACTTGACGTTGCCCATCATCTCCATGAAGGAGGCCTGAAACTGCTTTTCGGTCAGCGTCTTGGTGGGCGCGTCGCTGTTCTCGAACATTTTGTCGATCGCCGAGGAGACCCGGGAGAGGTCGCCGCCGCTCGCCACCTTCAGGTAGTAGATCCCGGTGACCTTGTCCGCGCCGAACCACTTCGACTGGTTCAGGTACTCGTTGTGGAAGAAAATGTTCGACTCGTCCCCGGCCTTGTAGGAGCCGGCATAGACCAGTTCGAGGGTGACGGGAATGTAGGTGCCCCGCAGGGTGATGTGGTCCCCCGGCCTCCAGCCGAACTTCTTGATCAGCGCCTCGCCCGCCACGAAGGAATTCCGGTTCGCCTTCCACTCCGCATTGACCTTCGGATCGATCGTCGCGTCGTCGAAGATCTTGTCGAAGAAAATCTCGGGGTCCGCCGAGAGCTGCCCGAAGAAGTTCTCCGGCCGGTCATCCTTGTAGACGCCGCCGAACCAGACCTCGGGCGTCACCGCGACGACTCCGGGGATCTGCTCGATCCGCTGCCGCTGCGAGAGCGGCAGGAAGTTGGCGAGGCCCGTGGCGTGCTGGACGACGAGGCGGTTGGCGCCCTTGCCGCCCGAGGGGTCCTGCTCCATCGCGCGCAGCAGCGACACGAGCGTCACGATCAAGACGAGCACGAGGACGATCGAGCTCATCGTCAGCATCGTGCGCGTCTTCTTGCGGAAGACGTTCCTCCAGATCAGGTTCAGGTACTTCACGAGGGCCTCGCGAGACCGGCGGCCGTCAGCTCGTCGGTGTGGAGCACCCCCTTGTCCAGGTGCACCATCCGGTGCGCGCGCGCGGCCGCCTTCGGGTCGTGGGTTACCATGACGATCGTCTTGCCGAACTCTTCGTTCAGGCGCTTCAAGAGGTCCAGGATCTCCTCGGCCGACCTCGCGTCGAGGTCCCCGGTCGGCTCGTCCGCCACGAGGATCTTCGGGTCCGACACGACCGCCCGCGCGATCGCGACCCGCTGCTCCTGGCCCCCCGAGAGCTGCCGCGGGTAGTGATCCATCCGGTCGCCGAGCCCCACGATTCCGAGCACGGTCTCCACGTGCTTGCGCCGCTCTTTCTTCGAGAGCTTCGTCAGAAGGAGCGGCAGCTCCACGTTCTCGAAGGCGTTCAAGACCGGCAGCAAGTTGTAGAGCTGGAAAATGAAGCCCACGGTGTGCGACCGCCACGACGCGAGCTCCGTCTGCGACATCGTGGCGATGTCGCGCCCGCCGATGACGATGCGGCCGCGGGTGGGCGAATCGATCCCGGCGATCAGGTTCAAGAGGGTCGTCTTTCCCGAGCCGGACGGGCCCATCAGCGCGACGTACTCCCCTTCCGGGACCTCCAGGTCGATGTCCTCGAGGACCGGAATCTGGATCTGGTCCCTCTGGTAGACCTTCTTGACGTGCTCGATGTCGATCAGCGCCCTGCTCATTCTTTCTCCCCTTCCACGCGGACCCGGTCCCCGTCGCGAACGACCGTTCCGGCCGCGATCGAGATCAGCCGCTCGCCCCCCTGGAGGCCGCGCAGCACCTCGACCTGTCCCTGAACGCCGCCTCCGGTCTCGACCGGCTCGAACTTCGCCTTCCCTTCCACGACGCGGAAGACTCCCGACTTGCCCTCCACGCTCGCGAGCGCCGCCCTCGGGATCAGGACCCGGCTGCGGTTGGCGCTCCCCTTCGTGGGCTCCGACGTGAAGGCAACGCGGGCCGAAAGGTCCGGCAGGATCTTCTCGTCCGCGTCGAGAAAGGCGACCTTCACGCGCACCGTGGCCTTCTGGCGGTCCGCGGCCGGGACGATCTGGCGCAGATACCCGTGGTAGATCTTGTCGGGGACCGCGTCGAGCGTGATCTCCGCCGGCTGCCGGGGCCCGAGCTTCGCAAGGTTCGCCTCGTTGACGTCCGCTCCCACGTACAAACTCGAGAACTCCACCAGGGTCACGATCGCCCCGCCCGAGCCGCCGCCGGAAGGAGACGAGCCGAAGGGCGAAACGGCCTCGCCGACGAAGGCGCGCTTGGCCGTGACGACACCGGCAAACGGGGCGCGAATGACCGTGTAGTCGATCAGCGCCTTGATGTAGTCGGCGCGGGCCCGGGTTGCCCTCTCCGAGGCAGTCGCCGCGTCGAGCGTGGACCGGGGCGAGAGCCCCTGCTCCTCGAGGGACTTCTGGCGGGTCAGCTCCGCCTGCGCGTTGACCCAGTTGGCGTTGGCTTCCGCGAGCTGCGCGTTCAGGTCCGTGTCGTCCAGCCTCGCGATGATCTCCCCCTTGCGGACCCTGGAACCTTCGGTGACGTTCAATTCCGTGATGCGTGAGGTGATCTTGGGCGACAGATCGGCCTTGCGCTCCGCCTCGACGTAGCCGGTCGCCGTCAGCAACGTCGTCGCCTGACCTTCGGTGACGATCGCGGCCGTCACGGTCTCGACCTTCTTTGGCCGCAGCGAGCGGCCGCCCAGCAAGTAGGCCGCGGCCCCCGCGGCCACGACGAGGACCGCGAGCAGCAGAATCCAGCCGCGCGGCCCCTTCGAGCGGTCCGGCTCGCGGTTGATCCGCAGCGCCGCCAGATCGGCCGGCGCCTTGCGTTCCTGGCTCATTCCACGCGGCTCCGAAGGGCGCATTCTATTCGCTCCGGGCCCTCCCCAACACGGCCCAAACTCTTTTGTGGCAGGGCCTTCAACCCCGAGCGTCCCTTGCGCATTCCCTCGACATTCCGGTGGCCGCGCACCGGTCCTGGGAGATAATTTGCGAGGGGAGGCTGTCATGTTCCATCTCGTGCTTCTCTTCGCCGCCGCCAGCGCCGCGGCCGCGCCCGCCGATCCGAGCGCCCCGAAGCTCTACAGGGTGGAGCTTTCCGGCGGTGATTCGAGGTGGTCGATTGGCAAGCCGCAGCCGAACGGATCGCTGCTCCTCTTCCGCCACTACCCGGATGGGGCCCTGATGAGCGTGCGCGCGAAGGACGTCAAGAGGATCGTCGCGACGAGCGCGGCGCAGGAAGCCTCGAAGCGTCTGAAGCCCGGCGCCGCGGTCGAGATCGGCGCCACGGGCGGCGGCCTCGCCTCGAG
>JBOGJK010000132.1:0-3198 GCA_050745345.1 Thermoanaerobaculia bacterium | reverse complement strand
GTCCTGCTCCCTCTCATGATGTATTTCTTCTCGGCAGGGAGGCTCATCTTCGGAGCCGCCAAGCCGACGCCGGTGGACCTGCGCAACACGCGAAACCCGCGCCTGGCCAACCTGGCCGTCTCGGCCGCGGGTCCGCTCTCCAACTTCCTGCTCGCGGCGATCGGCGTGGGGTTGCTGCTCACCGTGCGGGGCACCTGGCCCGGCGCGATCCGCGACCTCGCCCTGGCGATCCAGGGGCACAACTTCGCGGCGGGGGCGCTCGCTCCGATCGTCTACCTCCTCTTTCAGTTCGCCCTCGTCAACGTCGGGTTGGCCGTCTTCAACCTGATCCCGATCCCGCCGCTCGACGGGAGCGGCGTTCTGGCGTCGCTCGCGGGAGAGCCGGTGGCCCGCCTGTTCCGGACGATCGCCCCCTTCGGATTCTTCATCCTGATCCTGCTGTTGTCCACGCGCCTGCTCGGGGCGATCATCCGGCCCTTCTATCTCTTCGTGTACACGACGGTGTTCGGGATCTCGGTATGACCGCAGGCCTCGCGGTCCCCGCATGACGGACGAGCGCGCCGAGAGTGCCCTGCCTCCCGTCGCGATCCAGGCTTTTTCCGGCCCGCTCGACCTGCTGCTGCATCTGATTCGCGTCAACGAGGTGTCGATCACCGATATCCCGATCGCGCAGATCACCGAGCAGTACACCGCATACCTCGAAGCCATGCGGGAACTGGACCTCGATGTCGCCTCCGAGTACGTGGCTCTGGCGGCGGAGCTGATCTACATCAAGTCGAAGATGCTCCTGCCGCGCTCCCCCGGGGTGGAGGTGGAAGACCCGCGCCGCGACCTCGCGCAGCGCCTCCAGGAGTACGAGCGCTTCAAGAAGGCCGCGGAGACCCTGCACGAGATCGATACGCTGCGCGCGGGGCTCTGGCCGCGGGCGGAGACGCCGGTCCCTCCCTCGCCCGAGGGGAAAACCCTCGAGGTCTCGCTCTTCGACCTGATCGACGTCTTCCGGCAGGTCACCGACCGCTACCGCCTGGCCCACCCGCCGGCGCTCGAGATCCGCCACCTGCGCTTCTCCGTGGCGGACAAGATGCGTGAGCTCGTCGACCGGCTCGAGCGGTCCGGCACTCTTCCTCTGCTCGAATTCCTGGGCCAGCTTCGGTATCGGGCCGAGGCGGTGACCGCGTTCCTGGCGACCCTGGAGCTCGTCCGGCTCGGGGTGGTGACTGCCTTCCAGCCCACCGCCTTCGCCGAGATCCACGTCTCGCGGACACAGATGCCGTTCTCCGTGGAGCAGGTGAGGGACACGTATCGCTAGCCGGTAGCCGGCAGGGGGAGCCGGTTTTGAACTGTCGACTGTTGACGGTCGACGGTAGACTTGTTCCTCATGAGTGAGACCCTCACCACCGACACGGCGGAAAGTCAACCGGCACCGCCGCGTGAGAAGCGACCCGAAAAGATCCTCCCGGCCCTCGAGGCGCTGCTCTTTACCTCTTCGCGTCCCGTCAAGAAAAAGGAGCTGGCCGAGGTCCTCGAGGCGGCGCCGGAGGCGGTCGAAGAAGCGCTCTCGCGCCTGGCGGCCGACGCGGAGGCCCCGCTGCGGGGCATTTGCCTCGAGCAGGTGGCCGGCGGCTGGCGTTATGTCACACGCCCGGAGTTCGACGGACTGCTGCGCCGGTTCCACGAGGTCTCCGAGCGCAGCCGCCTGTCGCTGGCGGCCCTCGAGACTCTCGCCATCATCGCCTACCGGCAGCCGATCACGCTGCCCGAGATCCAGGAGGTCCGCGGAGTCAACTCGTCGAGCGTCGTCAACACTCTCTTCGAGAAGAACCTCATCACGACCGCCGGCCGCAAGTCCGTCGTGGGCTCCCCCTTCCTCTACCGCACGACACCCGACTTCCTCGTGCGTTTCGGGCTCAAGGACGTGGAGGACCTGCCGCGCCCCGAGGAGCTGGCCGAGGACCTGGCCGCCACGGTGGGGGAGGCGCCCGAGCCGGCTCCTCCCGCCGACGCGCCCGAGCAAGACGCGTCCGACGAGGACGCGCACGGCGATGAAGAGGACGCCCCGTAAACCGTGAACCGGGAACCGGAAACCGAACCGCCGCGGGCCCCGGTTCACGGTTGACGGTTCACGGTTCACGTCGCATGCCTTCCGTCCGCCTTCAGAAGATTCTGTCCGAAGCCGGCCTCGCCTCCCGCCGCGAGGCGGAAGAGTGGATTCGAGAAGGACGTGTCCTCGTCAACGGAAAGCCGGCGCGGCTGGGCGACCGGGCCGATCCGGAGCGCGACGCGATTCGCGTGGACGGGCGGCGGGTTCGCCCGCGCCCCGGCGGGAAGACCTACGTCCTGCTCAACAAGCCGAAGGGGTACGTCACGACCCTCTCCGACCCGGAGCACCGCCACACGGTGGTCGAGCTGCTCCCGGAGAGCCTGCGCCGGGGCGTCAAGCCGGTGGGACGCCTGGACGTTCAGAGCGAAGGACTGCTGCTCCTGACCGACGACGGAGACCTCGCGGCCAGGGTTTCCCACCCGCGCTCCTCGTGTGGAAAGGAGTACCGGGTGAAGGTCTCGGGCGTTCCCGGAGAGGAAGACCTCGTTCGGCTGCGCCGCGGGATCCTCCTCGACCGGGCTCGCACGCGACCGTGCCGGATCGAAAGGATCTCGACGACCCGAGGACGGGGGGAGGGAAACTGCTGGCTGCGCGTGACCCTGTTGGAGGGGCGCACGCGGCAGATCCGGCGGATGTTCGAATCGATCGGCCACCCCGTCTCGAAGCTGAAACGCACCGCGATTGGGCCGCTCCGTGACGAGCGCCTGCCGCCGGGCGCGTACCGGCGGCTGACGCCGCAGGAGGTGCACGCCCTTCGAAGCAGCCTCGGGGGCGGACCGGGCGTCCGCGGAGAGCGGCCCGAGTGACTGCCCCCTTGATCGTCGCCATCGACGGCCCCTCCGGGGCGGGCAAGTCCACGGTGGCGCGGGCTCTGGCCGAGCGGCTCGGCGTGCCGTACATCGACACGGGAGCCATGTACCGCGCGGTCGGCCTCGCGGCGCGGGAAGCGGGCGTCGAGCTGCCCATTGCCGACGCGGAAAGCGTCGTGAAGCTCGCCGAGGAGGGCTCGATCGGCCTCGAGCCCGGGCCTTCGGGACTGCGCGTCCTCTGGAACGGCAGAGACGTGTCCGAGTCGATCCGGCAGCCGGACATCTCCC
>JBOGJK010000131.1:0-7387 GCA_050745345.1 Thermoanaerobaculia bacterium | reverse complement strand
GTACTGGAAGCCGTTGAAGTCGATCCGTTTGCCGAGCGGGTCCTCCCGCGCGAAGAGGACCGCCCGCACGTCCTCGCCGATGACGGCCACGGTCGTGGCGTGTGCGAAGTCGGCCTCCGTGACGAAGCGGCCGTAGGAGACGAAATGATTGTTTGCCAGCGAATAGTCGGGGGCCACGCCGACCACGATGGGTGTCGTCGTCTCCGCGTCGCGGTATTTCACGCTGACCCTCGTGTCCCAGAGGTACCGCTCCGGCGACACGGCGCGCATCTCGGGAATGGAGGCCTTCAGGGCCAGCGCGTCTTCGAGCGTCAGGTCCTTGCGCCGCCGCTCCGCCTCCGGAGGGCCATGCGGTCCAAACCGCATCTGGTACTTCTGAAACTGCACCAGCGTCGCGCCGAAGCTCTGGAAGTTGCGGATCATGTTGTTGTGGAAGCCATTGACGATCGAAACCATCGCGATCACCGTCGCCACGCCGACGACGATGCCCAGCACCGTCAGGATGGCGCGCAGCTTGTGCGTGCGGACGGCCAGGAGGGCGAAGCGGAAGTTCTCCCCGAAGCCGCGCCGCAAGATGGAGAAGAATTGAGTCATTGAGTCATTGATTCATTGGGGTGACAGGCACGCCGATTCGGCTCAATGACCCAATGAGTCAATCCCACAATGAGTCAATTCCGTCTCCTACTCAAAGCGCAGCGCCTCGACCGGCGGCAGCTTGCCCGCCTTGGAGGCGGGGATCAGGCCAGCCGCGAGGCCCGTCAGCGTCGCGACCCCGATGCCGATCAGGATGAAGGAGAGCTTCACCCGGGCCGGGAACACCTGATTGACGGCAAGGGAGATGAGCGACCCGAGGATCACCCCGATCACGCCCCCGACCGCCGAGAGCAGCGCCGCCTCCAGGAGAAACTGGCGCCGGATGTCGCGCTGACGGGCGCCCAGGGCACGCCGCACGCCGATCTCCTTGGTCCGCTCGACGACGGAGACGAACATGATGTTGGCGATCACGATGGCGCCCACGACGAGCGAGATGCCCGAGATCAGGATCATGAGCAGAAAGGCGCCGGCCGAGATCCCCTTCCAGAGCGACTGCAGCATCTCCGCGGTGACGAGCCCGAACGGGTCGTCTTTGTCGAACTTCGTCTTGCGCAGGGCCCGCAGAATCGTGCGCACCTCGTCGCTCATCACGTTGACCGCCTCGAGCCCCCCCGCGGGCTTCGCGAAGATGGCGAGGTCCCGGGTATGCGCGATGTGCTTGGAGAAGAGGGTCAGCGGCATGTAGAGGACGCTGTCCCGGTTCTCCCCGAGGACGTTGCCCTGTTTGGCGAGCGTGCCGATGACCTTCACCGGGTAGCCATTGACCTTCATGACGCGGCCGATCGGGTCCTGGTTCGGGAATAGCTGGTCCCGGACGTCCCAGCCGATCACCGCCACCGCCGCCGCGTGGTCGAACTCGCTCTGGCTGAAGAAGCGGCCGCTCGCGACGTCGATGCTCATCATGTCGCCCATGTTCGGCGTCTGCCCAACGATCTGGACGTCGGAGAGCTTCTGGCTGCCATACTTGACCGGCCGGGCGCGATCGGCCTGGCCGCCGACCTGCGAACAGAGGCGGCACTCGCGGCGCACGATGTCCAGATCCGTCAGCGTGATGTCCCGCCGCTTCATGGCGATCAGCCACTCCTCGCGGCTCGTGATGATCCCGTATTTGGTGAAGACGACGACATCCGGGTTCAGCCCGAAGACCTTGTCCTTGACGTAGGAGTTCAACCCCGAGATGACCGACACGACACTCACCACCGTCGCCACCCCGATGATGACGCCCAGCAGCGTCAGGAACGCGCGCAGCTTGTGGCGCGTCAGCGCCGAGGAGGAGACGCGGAAGAGCTCGGCGGTCGTCACGCGGCCTTGGCTCCTTCCTTTTCCTTCTTCTTCTTGTCGCTTTCCTTCTCGATGACGACCTTGTCGCCATCCTCGACCTGGCGCAGCACCTTGAAGGGGCCGGTGACGATCTCGGCGCCCACGGCGGGGCCCTTCTTCACCTCGATCATGAGCTCGCCCGCCAGGCCCGTCTCGACCTTGATGAACTGGAGCTTTCCGTCCTTGACGAGATACACCCCCTCCTCGGTCTCGGGGCGCCCCGCGGCGGCGGGCTTGCCTTCTTTCTTCGGCACGTCCCGCACCACGAGCGCCTGGATCGGGATGGCGGTGGCGCCCGCCTGGCGGCCCGTCACGATCTCCGCCGTCACCGAGAAACCGGGACGGATCGTGTCGGGCGGGTTCTCGACGCGGATCCTCACCTTGAAGTTGATCGCCTCGGAGCCCTGCGTCAGGGAGAGCAGGTCCGGATCGTTCTTCGGGATCGGCGAGGAGCCGACGTCGGTGACGACCCCCTGGAACGTCTTGCCCGGGTAGGCGTCGATCGAGAGCGTCGCCGTCTGGCCGATGCGCACCTGCGGCACGGAGGTCTCGTCCACCATCATGACCGCCTCGACCTCCGCCATGTCGGAGATCGTCAGCAGCTGCGTGCCCGGGTTGTTCATCGTCCCGATGACGGTGACCTCCCCCTCCTTGACGGGCAGGGCCGTGACGATCCCCTCGATCGGCGCCGTGACCGTCGTCTTCGAGAGCGAGTCGCGGCTGGCGGCGAGGTTGGCTATCGTCTCGTTCATGCGCTGCTCGGTCGCGGCGAGGTTGGCCTGGGCGGTGTCGAGGGCCGACCTCGCCTTCTGGTACTCCGCCTCGGACAGGATGTTCGCGTCGTAGTTGCCCTTGGCTCTCTGGACATCGAGCTTCGCCTGCTCGGCGGTCGCTCTCGAGGCCGCCAGATCGTTGCGCATGGCCGCCAGGCTCGCCTCGCGCCCCTGCGCCTGGGCGGCGAGCTGCGCCTTGTCGATCTGGAGCAGCAGCTGCCCGCGCCGGACATGATCCCCCTCCTTGACCGCCAGGTTGACGATCTGACCCATGACGAGGGTCGAGAGGTCCACCTTCCGGCGAGCCTGGATCTTGCCGTTGGCGGTGACCTTGGCCACCAGGTCGACCTTCTCGACCTTCGCGGTCGAGACCCGCGGGAGGTTGCGGTCCCGGCCGGTGAGCGAGAAAGCGAGGATCGCGCCGAGTCCCAGAACCACGGCGATCGCCACGATGATCTTGGTTTTCTTCGACATTAACTCTCCCCGAATCGCGACAAACTTTGAGATTACAGCTATTTCTACGGAGCGACCGGGCGAAAGTTCGGAGGCCGCCGGCGGCGCCGCGAAGGCCCTCCCGGAAGCGCCGGTAAGTGGTGCGCCCAGGAGGATTTGAACCCCCAACCTCCTGATCCGTAGTCAGACGCTCTATCCAGTTGAGCTATGGGCGCAGGGGGCCAAAGGGTAATGAAATCGCCCAGCGATTTCAAGCTTTCGGCTGTCAGCTATCAGCTTTCCGCTAAGAGGCTTGGCGCTCGCTCGACCCCGTCTGGCCCACGGCTGAAAGCTGAGAGCTGATAGCTTCACCCGTCATGCCCTTCACCGCCGACGACGAGCACTTCATGAAGGAGGCGCTCGCCTTCGCCCGGATCGCCTTCGGTGAGCAGGAGGTGCCCGTGGGCGCCGTGGTGGTTCGCTTCGGCCGGATGATCGGCCGCGGCCGCAACCGGCGCGAGGCGACCGGCGACCCGACGCTCCATGCCGAGGTCGAGGCGATCCGCGAGGCGGCGCGGGCGGCGGGAAGCTGGCGGTTGGACGGCGCGACCCTCTACGCGACCGTCGAGCCCTGCCCCATGTGCGCGGGCGCCGCCGTCAACGCGCGGGTCGGGCGGATCGTCTTCGGCTGCGCGGATCCGAAGGCCGGTTACTGCGGCACTCTCGGCAACATCCCGCAGGACCCGCGGCTCAATCACCGCAGCGCCGTGGAAGGCGGGCTTCTCGCCGAGGAGTCCGCCGAGCTGCTGCGGCTCTTCTTCCAGAAGAGGCGCTGAGCACCCGGCGCGGGTTTCGGCGGGGGCGGGAATCCGTTAGGATTCGCCCTCCGGCCGGCCCGGAGAGGTGCTGGAGTGGTTGATCAGGCCGGTCTCGAAAACCGGTAAGCCCGAAAGGGTTTCGAGGGTTCGAATCCCTCCCTCTCCGCCAAGAAGAATTGATCCATTGAAACATTGAGACATCGGGTCATTGAGGCCAAATGAATCAATGATTCAATGATTCGATGATTCAATCCCCAATAAACTCTCCCTCGTCCCGGCCGTACGAGAAGGCGAGCGCCGAATGGATTTCACCCTCGAGCTGAAAGACGTCTCGAAAGCGTTCGGGAAGTTCCGGGCCGTGGACGGTCTCTCCTTCCGCGTCCCGAAGGGCGTGATCTTCGGCTTGCTCGGCCCCAACGGAGCGGGCAAGACGACGACGATCCGGATGATCATGAACATCACCGCGCCCGACTCCGGCCAGATCCACGTGCTCGGCCGGCCCATGGACCGCGAGACGCAGAACCGCATCGGGTACCTGCCCGAGGAGCGCGGCCTCTATCGCAAGATGAAGGTGATCGACCAACTCCTGTTTCTGGCGGACATCAAGAACGTGGAACGCAGCGCGGCCCGCCAGAGGATCGGCGCGTGGCTGGACAAGATGGAGCTTCGCCCCTGGTTGAAGAAGAAGGTCGACGAGCTGTCCAAGGGGATGCAGCAGAAGGTCCAGTTCATCGCCACGATCGTGCACGACCCCGAGATCCTGGTCCTGGACGAGGTGTTCTCGGGCCTCGACCCGATCAACGCGGCGCTCGTCAAGGAGTACCTGGTCGACTTCCGCGCGCGGGGCAAGACGATTCTCTTCTCGACTCACGTCCTCGAGCAGGCGGAGAAGCTGTGCGACGAGATCGTGCTCCTGGCGAAGTCGAAGAAGATCCTCGAAGGAAACCTGAAGGACCTGAAGCGCCGGCATGCGGGAGAGGAGATGCGCCTCTCGATCCAAGCCTCCCCCGCCGAGGTCGCGGCGCTGCCCGGGGTCCGCGCCTCCGCCGCGGCCAACGGAGAGTACGTCGTGTCGCTCGACCCGGGCGTGGACCGGCGGGAGTTCCTGCGCCAGGCGCTCGACCGGCACGAGATCCGCGCTTTCTCCCAGCGCGAGCCGGACCTCGAAGAGATCTACCTCGCGGCCGTCCGCGCAGCCGGCATGGAAGAGACCCGAACGATCGAGTGAGGGAGCCATGAGCTGGAGAAAGATCTTCGCCGTTATCCGGCGCGAATACCTCGAGCGGGTGCGAACCAAGGGCTTCTGGATCGGCACGGCGCTGATCCCGGTCTTCTTCCTTCTCTACATCGGGCTCCAGGTCGCGACCTCCCGCCGCGCTTCGGGAGACCGGCGCCTGGCCGTCGTGGATCTCGCCGGCAACCTCTACGAGCCGCTCGCCCGGGACCTCGCGGAGCAGGAGGCGACGGCCCGGAGGGAACAGGGCTCGAAACGGGGTGTCCACTGGATCCTCGAGCGGTGGCCGGCCGCGGCCGACCTCGAAGCGACGGAGAAGGCGCTCCAGCAACAGATCCTCGACAAGAAGACCGATTCGTACCTGATCCTCGACCCGCAGAAGCTCGAGAAGGACCGGGTCGAGTACTACTCCTCGACCGTCTCCGAGTTCGTCGCGATGACCCAGCTCGAGCACTCCGTCAACCGCGTGCTGCTCCGGGAGCGGATCGAGAGGCGGGGGCTGCCGGCGGACCTCGCGAGCGAGCTCGAGCGGCGGGCGGACCTGAAGCCGTTCAAGGTCACCAGGGAAGGGGCCACCGAGGAGAAGGGGGCGTCCTTCTTCGCCGTGCTGATCTTCATGATCATTCTCTACACGACCTTCCTCATGTACGGGATGCAGAACATGAAGGGAGTCATCGACGAGAAGACCAACCGGATCGTGGAAGTGATCATCGCCTCGGTGCGCCCGACCGAGCTGATGCTGGGCAAGATCATCGGCATCGGCCTCGTCGGCCTGACCCAATACCTGATCTGGTCGCTGATCGCGATGAACCTCTCCCTGCCGGCGATCGCCGGGCTGATGGCGTCAACCGACATGGGGGTGCCGAAGATCCCCATCTCGATGATCCTCTACTTCGTGCTCTTCTTCGTCTTCGGATACTTCCTGTACGCGAGTGTCTACACGGCGATCGGAGCGCCCTTCAACACCGACCAGGAGGCGCAGCAGCTCGCCATGGTCCCGATGATGTTCATCGTCTCGGTCTGGGCGTTCTTCCCGGCGCTGATGAACAACCCCAACGGCGGGGTGGCCGTTTTCGCATCGCTCTTCCCGTTCACCTCGCCGCTGGCGATGTTCCTGCGCACGGCGATGGGGCAGCCGCCGGGATGGCAGATCGCGCTCTCGATCCTGCTGCTCGCGGCGACGACGGTCGCGATCGCCTGGTTCGCCGGGCGCATCTATCGCGTCGGAATCCTGATGTACGGCAAGAAGCCGACGATCCCCGAGATCCTGCGCTGGGCGCGCTATAGGCCGGGCCAGGTCCCGCAGCCCGCGGCGCGCGAGGTGTCTTAGGGCACCGGCGGCTCCTCAGCGCTCCGTCAGCTCGAGCGTGTTGCCGTCCGGGTCCCGAAACCAGGCGGACCTGCCCTCGACCGTGTGGTCGCGCTTGAAGGGCGGCGAGCCCGCTCGGGTCAGCCGTTCCACGAAGGGCTCGAGGCGGTTCACCGCGAAGGAAACGTCCACCGGGCGCGGCGCCGCGCCTTCGGGCAACGGCTCGATCCGATAGACGAGCGGCCCCCACGTGGTCTGCATCTCGCCCGCGAGGGCGCCGTCCTTCTGCTCCGCCTTCGGAAACCCGAGGTTCTCCTGGTACCAGCGCGCCAGACGCGCCGGGTCGGGCGACTGGAGCCGCAGGATGCCCATGGAGGAGATCCGGGGCTCGGAGCCGCGGCTGGTGGCGCAGGCGGCGAAGGCGAGAAAGACGCCCGCCGCGAGAAGAGCCAGGGCAAGCGAGCGGGGCTGGGTGGCGTTCACAGGCGCGGCGTGCCGCCGCGACACCGGCGGGTGCGGATCTGTCCCGCTCACTTCGGTCGATTCCCGTATTGGCTTGCCGGTCAAGTAGCGCCTATGCTAACTTTCCCGCCCCGTTCGGCCCATTCGTCTAACGGTTAGGACGCGGCCCTCTCAAGGCCGAAATACGGGTTCGATTCCCGTATGGGCTACCAGGCCTCCTCTCCTCCAAGCCCCCGGCTGCGTCCTCGGACGCAGCCCTCTCAAGGCGACTCCCCTGCGGCGCGCCTCCCCGGCGCGACACGGGTTCGATTCCCGTATGGGCTACCAGGAAAAACAGCGCGATAGAATCGCCCGGCTTTGGGAAAGGCACCCCCCGGACCCCGAGAGACCATGCGGCCGGCTCTCCTGCGTGATCCGCTGAGTTCGATGCCTCCAACACCCAGCC
>JBOGJK010000130.1:0-1989 GCA_050745345.1 Thermoanaerobaculia bacterium | reverse complement strand
TAAGAAGCGAGTCGGCCGGGCTGAGGACGGCATGTCCGCCGCGGCTCAAGACGTGGGTGTACATCATCGTCGCCGTCAGATTCCGGTGGCCGAGCAACTCCTGGATCGTCCGGATATCGTATCCCGCGGCCAGCAGGTGGGTGGCAAAGGAGTGCCGGGACGTGTGGCAGCTGACCATTCGGGAGAGGCTGACATCCTGAACGGCCTGCTTGACCGCCCGCTGGACCACGGTCTCGTGCAAGTGACGGCGGCGCTCGACTTGTGTTCGTGGGTCGCGGCTGCGGTGGTCGGCAGGAAAGACGTACTGCCAGCCCCATTGGGCGTTGGCCGCCGGGTACTTCCGGGCCAAAGCGTCCCGCAGGAAGACGCGGCCGAAGCCTTGGGCGAGATCCTGCTCGTGCAGCCGCTTGACGCGTGAGAGGGAAGAGGCAAGCGCCTCCCGAACGATCAGGGGAAACGGGACGACCCGGTCCCTGCGCCCCTTGGCGTCGCGCACCGTGATCTGGTTGCGACCGAACTCGACGTCCTTGACGCGCAGGCGGAGGCATTCGAGCAGGCGCATGCCGCTGCCGTAGAGGAGCATTGCGACGAGCCTGGGTGTCCCGTTCATTCGTGTCAGCACCTTGCGAACGTCGGCCCGTGTCATGACGGTCGGCAGCCGGGTCGGGCGCCTGGCGCGGACGATGCTCTCGAGATTGGGGAATGGCTTTTCGAGGACCTGCCGGTAGAGAAAGAGGAGGGCGGAGAGGGCCTGGTTCTGCGTGGAGGCGGCGACGCGGCCGTGCACCGCGAGATGGGACAGGAAGGCGTTGATCTCGGGCTCGCCCATCTCTGCCGGGTGGCGCTTGCGGTGGAAGAGGATGAAGCGGCGGATCCAGGCCACGTAGGCCTCCTCGGTCCGAAGGCTGTAGTGGCGCACCCGGTCGAGCAGGCGGGGCTGCCCGCCGGGCTCGCCGGCCGGTGCGGGCCAGGGGCCGCGGGGCGGCGTCATCCTGATACCTATTTGCCGCGAGGGTCCTGGGAAGAACGAACGCCGCCGTCAGCCCCTCCGGGAACGGGAAGCCAGGGAGACCGCCCCGCGCTTCGGGCAGAGCTCTTCTTGCAGGACGCGTCTCAGCGTCTCTTCGAGAGGCTCTCGCCGCCGCCCAACGTGCTCGCGCAGTGCCAGGTTGATCAGGGTCTGGTAGTTTCCGCCGCCGGCGTCGTGGACCTGCTGCCGGAAGAACGCGAGGACGTCGTCGTCGAGTCGAATCGTGATGCGGGTCTTCCCGCTCGGCAGGGACAGAACCGCGCCTCTCCTCCGGTCGAATCGATACTGCCTCCTCATGGCCGCTCCTGGTAGCGATCGCGCTCCGCGCGGGTCGCCCTGCGCGCCGAGATCAGGCGGACCCGGTCCCCTCGCCAGCAGTAGACGACGACCAGGGTTCGGCCGACGGGATCGCTGCCCATCGTCACGAATCTCTCTATCTGCGGAATCGGGATCTCGGATCGTGAGGGCCAGCTCGTCCTCGAGGACCGCGGCAGCGTTGGCGAAGTCGACTCCGTGCTTACGGAGATTCTCGAGAGCCTTTCGTGGGTTCCACTCGCAGCCACGCATCGATTATATGCACAAACGTACACCGCGACAACTGGCCGGCGAGCGGCCATGGGCCGCGGGGCGGCGTCATCCTGACCTCTAATTGTCGCGAGGCCAGTAGATCTCAGTCCCAGTGGCCGGCTTCGGCAAAGGACAGCCGGCGCTGCGGGCACTTCGGGCAGAGGTGGGTGCCGTTGGAGAGCCGAGGGGTCCGGCCGGGCTCCTCCTCGACGTTTCAGGAGAAGACGGTCTCGGCGCCCGGCTCGCCGGCGAGCTCTGGGTCGTCGTAGGGAACCATCTCTTCGGCGCCGCAGGTCGGGCACTTGACGGGCCGATTGAAGAGACTGATGGACCAGAGGGCGCCGCAGCGGGAGCAGAGGGCCGGGAACGTGCACAGCTCCTTATAGCCTGTC
>JBOGJK010000129.1:0-2520 GCA_050745345.1 Thermoanaerobaculia bacterium | reverse complement strand
ATCGCCTGCGCCGAGCTGTGCGGCCTCGGGCACTACCGCATGAAGGGCTTCGTGACCGTCGAGACACCCGAGGAGTTCGACAAGTGGCTGGCCGATCAGGCAGCCGCCGCCGCGGCGGAGGCCGCTCCCGCGGCACAGCCGGCGGCGCCGCAGTCCCCGGCAGCCCAGGAGGCCAAGAGCTGATGTCTACCGTCGCCGTCGCCAGGGAACTGCCCCCCGGAGTCCATCCGGCCCCGACCTCGTACTGGCGCAAGTACATCTTTTCGCTCGACCACAAGATGATCGGCAAGCAGTACATGTTCTACGCGCTCTTTATGCTGGTGGTGGGCGGCCTTCTCGCGACCCTGGTCCGCTACCAGCTCGCGTGGCCCGGGCGTCCTCTGCCTTTCATGGGCAAGATTGCCCCCGAGGGGATGCCGGGCGGCCTGATGCTGCCCGAGTTCTACAACTCCCTCTTCACGATGCACGCGACGATCATGATCTTCTTCGCGATCATGCCGATCCTGATCGGCGCGTTCGGCAACTTCGTCATCCCCATCCAGATCGGCGCGCGCGACATGGCCTTCCCGACGCTGAACATGGTCTCCTTCTGGACGGCGGTGCCGGCCCTGGTGATCATCCTCTGGTCCTTTTTCGTGACCGGCGGCGCCGCCCAGGCAGGATGGACCTCCTACGCGCCGCTCGCGACGATCATGCCGAAGGGGCAGACGCTCTGGCTGGTGTCGCTCGCGATCCTGGGGATCTCCTCGCTGCTGACGTCGATCAACTTCATCACGACGATCATCAACATGCGCGCGCCCGGAATGACCTTCTTCCGGCTGCCGCTGACCGTCTGGGCCCTCTTCATCACGGCCATTCTGCTGCTGCTGGCCCTGCCGGTCCTGACGGGCGCGATGATCATGCTGCTCTTCGACCGCACGCTCGGCACGACCTTCTTCATGCCGGCGGGGATCGTCGTCTCCGGTCAGCCCTGGCCGGCGGCCGGGGGAGGGCAGGTGCTCCTCTGGCAGCATCTCTTCTGGTTCTTCGGACACCCCGAGGTCTACATCATGATCCTGCCCGCGATGGGCATCACCTCCGAGATCCTGCCGGTCTTCTCGCGCAAGCCCATCTTCGGCTACCGCGCCATGGCCTACTCGATCATCGGGATCGCAGGGCTCGGGTTCATCGTCTGGGGCCACCACATGTTTCAGAGCGGCATGAACCCGTACCTCGGGACGACCTTCATGATCTCGACGATGGTGATCGCTGTTCCCTCCGCCATAAAGGTCTTCAACTGGCTCGGGACCCTGTGGGGGGGGGACATCCGGCTCACGACCCCCATGCTCCACGCGCTCTCCTTCGTCTCGATGTTCGTCATCGGCGGCCTCTCCGGCATCTTCATGGCCTCGACACCGGTGGATATCTTCATCCACGACACCTACTTCATCGTCGGGCACCTCCACTACGTGCTCTTCGGCGGCTCTCTCTTCGGGGCCTTTGCCGGTCTGACCTTCTGGTTCCCGAAGATGTTCGGGCGGCTGATGAACGACCCCTGGGGAAGGATCCACTGGGCGATCACGTTCGTCACCTTCAACCTCGTCTTCTTCCCAATGCACTTCCTCGGGATGCGCGGCATGCAGCGGCGCATCTACGACTACACCCCGTACAGCCACCTGAAGGGTCTCCAGCCCATGAATCAGTTCATGACGATCTGCCTCTTCGTGCTGGGGATCGCGCAGATCATCCTGGTGCTGAACTTTTTCCTCTCGATGCGGCGCGGGAAGGTCGCCGGACCGAACCCGTGGCGTTCCAACACCCTGGAGTGGCAGACCTCCTCTCCGCCGCCGCACGAGAACTTCGTGGGCGCCGTGCCCCTGGTCTACCGCGGCCCCTACGAGTACAGCGCGCCGGAGCGGGGCGCCGACGACCACTGGCCGCAGAACGAGCCTCCCGCGGCCGCCGTCCACCGACCCGCGGGGTCCCATGCCTGATCGGCCTGCCCGCGTCGGGCTGCACCGGTTCGCGGTGGCCGTCGCCCTCTCCACGGTCTGCCTGATCGTGGCGGGAGGTCTCGTCACGTCGACCGAGTCCGGCCTCTCGGTGCCCGACTGGCCGACGACCTACGGGCAGAACCCGTTCACGTTCCCGGTCTCCCAGTGGGTGGGCGGGATCCGCTTCGAGCACACGCACCGCCTGATCGCTTCCGCGGTGGGCGCGCTGACGATCGTGCTCGCCGTGTGGCTGGCGCGGCGCGAGCCGCGCGCGTGGGTGCGCCGGCTCGGGTACATCGCCGTCGCGACGGTCGTCGCGCAGGGAGTCCTGGGGGGCCTGACCGTCCTGTTTCTGCTGCCGACCGCGATCTCCGTCGCGCACGCGTGCCTCGCGCAGACGTTTTTCTGCCTGACCGTCACGCTCGCCGTCATGACCTCCCCGCGGTGGCGCGACGGCGTCGCGGGGGAGGCGAGCGCGGTCGGCCGCGCCGCGGCCGTCACGGCGGCCCTGATCTTCCTGCAGCTCGTCGTGGGCGCCGTCATGCGG
>JBOGJK010000128.1:0-2570 GCA_050745345.1 Thermoanaerobaculia bacterium | reverse complement strand
GGGCAGGAGCGCTCCCGTGGAATGCGCGAGCCGGGCCATGGCGAGGAACCAGAGCGATCTTGCCTCGACTTCCTGCGCGCGCGCGTTGGAAAGTGCCGCCTGGGCGGTCAACAGATCCAGAATGCTCCCGACCCCTTCCTTGTAGCGCCCCTGCGCGACCTCGGCCGACTGCGCGGCGCTGGAGAGCAGGTCGCGCGAGGTCTTGACCCTCTGCGCCGCGGTCTGTACGCCGTAGTAGCTCGTCCAGACCTCGAGGGTCACCTGATCCTCGGTCCGGTCGGCCGCGGCGCGCGCCTGCGCCGCCTCTTCCTCCGCCTTGCGCGTGTTGTACAGGGTGTCGAGACCCGTGAAGACCGGTATGGTCATCAGGATCGAGCCGCCGTAGTTGTCCGAGAACGGGGCTCCGGTCGAGTTGTAGTAGTAGGTGCGGTTCACCGTGCCGCTGGCGAAGAGCTTCGGCAGCCCCTCGGCCCGGGCCGACTGGATCCGCGGGCGAGCGGCCTCCGCCTCGAAGCGCCGCGCCGCGAGCTCCGGCCTCTCTGCCGAGGCGCGGGCGATCAGCTCCTCGATGCTCTGCTGGGTCCGGTCGAGCGGAAGCTCCTCGGGCAGCTCCCCGACGTCCACCGGGATCGTCGCCGGGACGCCGACCGCCGTCGCGAGCGCCCCGCGGATGACCTGCACCTGACCCTGAGCCTCCTGCAGGTTCAGCTCCACCTGCGAGACGAACGTCCGCGCCTGGAGCACGTCGGCGATCGTGGCCACACCGGCGCGGTGCCGCTCTTGCGCCGCCTCGAGGTTACGGCGGGCCTCCTCGAGGTTCGACTGCCGCGCCGCGACCAGCGCCTTGGCGTTCAGGTACCCGTAGTAGGCCTGCGCGACCTGGAGCACGACGTCCTGGATCGCGCTGTTGTGAACCCAGTCCGCGGCGTAGAGCGCCGCCTGCGCCTCGGCCACGGCCGCCGTTCGCCCGCCGAAGTCGAAGAGGAGCCAGTTCAACGAGGCGGCCGGCCCGTAGGTCGTCTGGAGGAACGTGAAGCGGCCTCCGACGGCGGCTGTCTTCTGCCGCGTGATCGAGCCGTCCAGCTCGACGACCGGGAAAAACTCCGCGCGCTGGACGCCGACTTCGGCCGCGGCGGCGCGCGCGAAGTGCCAGGCTTCGCGGGTGCGCGGGTTGTTTCGAAGCGCCACGTCGACCAGCTGAGCGAGCGACAGGGTCGTGCCCGGTTTGGTGTACTCCTCCGGGATTTCGAGCTTCTGGGAGGGCCCCTGCGGCGGGCGCCCCTCGGGCGGCGGCGTCCAGGGGATCGCCGGCGCGGGCGCGACGGACCTGGAAATCGCCCGGTCGGGCGCAAAGTGCCCGCAGGCCGCGGCGAAGAGGGCGCACGCGGCCGGCGCCGCGGCGCGGCGAAGCCACGGGCGCTTTCTCGGTTCCGGTTTCTTCATCGCTTCCCTTCCCCCCGCGCGACCCCCCGGGTGAAGACTCCGACGATCTCGGACACGAGCCCCTCGACCGTGTCCTCGTCCCTCCGGAAGATGTTGATCCCGCGGATCATTCCCAGGAACATCTCCGCCGCGGTGTAGGGATCCACCCCGCGAAACTCGCGCCGCTCGATGCCCTCGACGATCGCCTCCTGCACGAGCCGCACGAGCCGGTCGTGGCGCTCCCGCAGGCCTCGGCGGCGCGCCCGCAGATTGCGCTCGTCGCGGTAGAGCAGCATCAAGAGCGACCTCTGGTGCCAGAAGAAGGAAATGATCTCCCGCGCGATGCGCCCGAGGCGCCGGGCGGGCGAGGCCTCCTTCGGGAGGGCCGCGGAGAGCGCGCCATCCAGGCGATCGAGGCCCCGCAGGATGGTCGCGAAGTAGAGGTCTTCCTTCGTGCGGAAGTAGCGATAGACGGTCCCCTTGCCGATCCCGCCCACCTCGGCGATCTCGTCGATCAAGACCTCGTGGAAGTCCTTCGCCGCGAAGACCCGTGAGGCGGCTTCGAGGATCTCTTCCTGCTTCTCGTCTGTCTTGACGCGCGGCATGCGAATAATCCGGAACTGACCAGTCAGTTCCAGTATTTCATACGAGGCGAGCCCCTCCGGTTTTACACCCGTATCACGCGGCGGAATGGGAGGGGCGGTTCGGACCCGCGGTTCGCCGATCTCCTGCGCCGGGTGGGCTTTAGGGTCTGAGACTCAAGCCTTTCTTGCGCTGGCGCCGGAGAATGCCGCTTGACGTGTCCCATCCGCCGGATGTGAACTATTCAGGGACCCCGATTTCGCCCACAAGGCGAGCCGAGTCCTCAACCTCTACGAAGGCGTTTGGGAGGGTCGCCCCCTGGGGCAGAACGACTTCGTAATCTGCGCCGACGAGAAGACCAGCATTCAGGCACGCCGCCGCAAGCACCGCAGCACCGCCCCACAACCCGGCCAGCCCATGCGTGTCGAGCACGAGTACGTGCGCAAGGGAGCCTGGGCCTATCTGGCCGCTTGGGACGTCCACCAGGCCCGAGTCTTCGGTCGCTGCGAGCGCAAGACCGGTATCGCTCCCTTCGGCCGGCTGGTTCGTCAGGTGATGTCCCGGGA
>JBOGJK010000127.1:0-4035 GCA_050745345.1 Thermoanaerobaculia bacterium | reverse complement strand
CTCGAGCAGCATCGCCGCCGAGAGGATCGCGGCGAGCGGGTTCGCGCGGTCCTGCCCCGCGATGTCGGGCGCGGTCCCGTGCACCGCCTCGAAGATCGCCGCCTCGGCGCCGAAGTTGGCCCCGGGTACGAGGCCCAGTCCGCCGACCAGACCCGCGGCGAGGTCCGAGACGATGTCGCCGTAGAGGTTCTCGGAGAGCAGCACGTCGAAGGCCTCGGGGTTCATCACGAGACGCATACACGCGGCGTCCACGATCCGGTCGTCGGCCTGGATGTCCGGGTAGTCCTCGGCGACGCGGCGGAAGCAGTCGAGGAAGAGCCCGTCGGAGAGCTTCATGATGTTGGCCTTGTGCAGGGCCGTGATGTGGCGCCGCCCGTGCCGCCTCGCGTACTCGAAGGCGTAGCGGGCGATGCGGGTCGAGGCGGCCTCGGTGATGATCTTGAGCGATTCGACGACCCCCGGCACGACCGTGTGCTCGAGGCCGGCATAGAGGTCCTCCGTGTTCTCGCGGATGACCACCAGGTCGACGTTCTCGAAGCGGGAGGGGACCGCCGGGACGTTCTTGACCGGGCGCAGGGTCGCGTAGAGGTCGAGCGCCTGCCGCAGCTTCACGTTGACGGAGGCGAAGCCCTTGCCGATCGGCGTGCCGACGGGACCCTTCAGGGCCACGCGGTGGCGGCGGATCGCCTCGAGCACCCGCGGCGGCAGCGGATCGCCTTCGGCCTTCTCCGCCTCGCGCCCGACGACGGCCTCTTCGAAGGCGAGGCGGACCCCCGCCTTCTCCAGGATCGAGACGACCGCGTCGGCCACCTCCGGCCCGATCCCGTCCCCGCGGATCAGGACGACTGTTTTCGCCTCCAAGCCATCTCCCCCCAGCGGCGCCGGTCTCTCGTTCGAGAACCAATCGGGTCATCGGTTCATCGGGTCATCGGGTCATCGGGGGCTTCCGATCAACCGATGAACCGATCAACCGATTCCTCCCTACGGTCTCTTGTCCCTCAGGATCATCCGCACCTGCTTGATGGCCGTGGGTGTGGCGTCCTCGATGACGAAGTCCGCGAAGCGCCCCTTCCACCGCTCTCCCTTCCGCGGGATCCGCCCGAACCGCAGCATCAGATGCCCGGCGATCGTCTCCGCCTCGTCGCGGGGCAGACGCAGGCCGAACTGCTCCTCCAGGTTCTGGAGGCGGAACGTCCCATCGAGCAGGTACGTCCGCTCGCCTGACTGGATGAACCCGGGGCCCTCCTCCTCGTCGAACTCGTCCTGGATGGGGCCCAGCAGCGCCTCGATCGCGTCTTCGATCGTGACGATGCCGGCCGTGCCGCCGTGCTCGTCCACGACGACGGCCATGTGGGTGCGCCGGCGGCGCATCTCCCGAAAGAGCTCCTCGGCGCGCTGGAACTCCGGGATCAGGTAGGGAGGGCCCAGGTGCTCGGCCAAACGGAAGTCGCGCTCCTCCCCGTCGGACAGTTCGAACAGGTCCTTGGCGTGCAGGATCCCGACGACGTTGTCGAGCGTGCCGTGGTAGATCGGAAGGCGCGAGACTTTGTGCTCGCGCATCAGCAGCCGCACGTCCTCGAATCGGGCGGTATCCGGCAGGGCCACGACCTTCGTCCGGGAGACCATCAGGTCTCGAACGGTCTTGTCGCCGAACTCGAGCACCCGGTGGAGGAGCTTGCGCTCCTCGGGGTGGATCGCGCCTTCCGCCGCCCCGAGGTTGATCACGGCCTTCATCTCCTCCTCCGTGAGGGACGGCTCGCGCTCGGGGATGCCGAGAAGACGCAGCGTGCGCGTGGTGACGCGCACGACGAGCGTTGCCAGAGGCGAGAAGACCTTCATGACGGCCGAGATCGGGACCGCCACGGCTCTCGAGATGGAGACGGGGGAGGCCGCGCCGATCGCCTTGGGCGTCATCTCGCCGAAGACGAAGAGGGCGACCGTCGAGAAGGCGATCGCGGCCGGGAGGCTCCAGGTCGCTCCCAGCCAGACCGTGGCGAGGGCCGTGGCCAGCGCCGAGGCCGCGCTGTTGAAGAGGTTCTGCCCGATCAGGATGGTGGCGAGCAGCCTCGACGTCTGCGCCTTGAGCTCCCGGATCAGCTTGCCCTTCGCGTCGCCGCTTTCGCGAAGCCGCTGCAGGTCGATCCTCCCGAGCGACAGGAGCGCGGTCTCCGCCCCCGCGAAGAAGGCGGAGAGGCCGAGCGAGAGCAGCAGCAGGGTCAGGAAGAGAACCGATTGCGGGTCCATGGAAGAGTCCTTTCGGCGGCGGAGGCAGCGAGTCTATCCCGGAGGGGCGACGCGGGCAGCCGCCCAGGCCGCGGCGTCAGCGAGGCCGGCTTCCCCGACACCCGACGCGCGTTTCAGAGCCGGCAGGAGCGCCCGGTCCCGCACCGACCCCGCCGAGGCGGCGGCATTGCGCTGGAGCCCGCGCCGGCCCGCGCGGTTCAAGGCGGACTGCGCGTACCGCCGGCGCCACTGCCCGGGCCCCATCGCGAGCCACGCGGCCCGGGTCGGCGGCGGATCCGCCGTTTCTTCCGCCTCCCCGCGCCCGGGCGCGTTCCACGGGCAGACCTCCTGGCAGAGGTCGCAGCCGAAGACCCGGTCGTCCAGGGCCTCCTTGACGAAGTCGGGCAGCGGACCGCGGTGCTCGATCGTCCAGTAGGCGAGGCAGCGATTGGCGTCGAGCAGTCCCGGCGCGACGAAGGCCCGGGTCGGGCAGATCTGGAGGCAGCGCACGCAGGAGCCGCACTGCTCGGCGATCGGGTCGTCGGGAGGCAGGTCGAGGTCGGTCACGATCTCGGCGAGCCAGAGATAGGACCCGCGATCCGGGTCGATCAGGCAGCCGTTCTTGCCGATCCAGCCCAGGCCCGAGGCGGCCGCGAAGGAGCGTTCGGCGAGCGGTGTCGAGTCCACGCAGACCCGGTAGCCGAAGGGGCCCCCGAGCCTCTCCGCCGCGCGCCGCGCCACGCGCTCGGCCCTCTGGCGCAGCGTGCCGTGGTAGTCCACGCCGCGGGCGTAGCGGGCGACCTGTGCGCCGTCGCTCGACCGGTAGGGCTCCCCCGGGTACTCCGCGGAGAGGCAGACGACCGAACGCGCTCCGGGCAGGATGCGGCGGGGGTCGGAGCGCGCCAGCCGGGTCTCTTCGAGGTAGCGCATTCCCGCGTGGAGCCCCGCGTCGAGCCAGCCCGCGAAGCGGTCGAACCGCGGAGGCTCTCCGGCGCGCGCGAAGCCAGTCCGTGCGAAGCCTTCGCGCGCGGCCTCCTCGCGCAGGACGCGCGCCGCCACCATCCGATCGGGGCCGGGCGGGATCACGGGCGCCTGCATGCTAGCATCGCGCCCGAGGGCCCTCTGGCTTCCGCGGACCGCTTCTACCCCCGTGTCTTCGGCCTGACGGCGGCTGCCGTCCTGGGCTACTTCCTTCTCCGGCTCCTCGAACCGTTCCTCGCGCCGGCCCTGTGGGCCGCGCTTCTCGCCCTCATGCTGTTTCCCGTCAACCGCCGGCTTCGGGCGCGGCTGCGCGGAAAGAAGGCTTTCGCCGCGACTCTGGTGACACTGCTCGTGCTCCTCGGTCTCGTCCTGCCGGGCGTGACCGTGGGCTACGGCTTCTTCGACCAAGCTGTGGAACTCGCCCGGAACCTCTCGGAGACGGCGGCCCGCTATCGGATCGCCGGCGTCGAGGACATCCTGAGGCTGCCGGTGATCGGGAACGGCATCGCCTGGGCGCAGGAGCGCTTCGGACTGGACCCGGTACAGCTCCAGACCTGGCTGATCGACACGCTGCGGCGGGTCGTCAACTGGATCCTCAAGCATGGCCGCGACGCGGTCGTCGGGGCCCTCGGGGTGGTCGCGAACCTGACGCTGATGCTCTTCCTGCTCTTCTTCTTCTTCCGCGACGGCGACGAGACGATCGGGCGCCTGCTCGACCTCGTTCCGCTCGACCCGGGGCGCAAGGAGAGACTCGTGGCGCGCCTGGCGGGCGTCACGCGCGCCGTCGTGAACGGGACGGTCGTCACGGCGATTGTCCAGGGCACGCTCGTC
>JBOGJK010000126.1:0-7538 GCA_050745345.1 Thermoanaerobaculia bacterium | reverse complement strand
CCTACGTGTTCGGGGCGCGACGGGACTGGTGGCTGGCGGCCGAAGTTCCCTTCGCGCACTTCGAGCCGCGCGGGACCAGCCCGTTTGGCGAGGCGACGGGACTCGGATCGGTCCGGTTCGTGGCGGGCCACCTCTTTGCGAGGAGGAGCAGGTCGGTCCAGGGGGCCTTCGTCGAAACGCTCGTCAACACGGCCTCCGAGCCTCAGCTGGGCGCCGGGCCCACACTGCTCGCGTTCAGCTACGGGGCGGCCTGGCGGGTCGGAAGAAAGTTCGACCTGACGCTGATCGGCAGCTATCAGGCGTCCGTGGAGACGGAGCTGCCCTTTCCGAAGACGCGCACCGCGGCACTGCGGCCGATCCTGACGGCGCGTTTCCCGAGCTTCTGGTACGGCTCGTTCGACGCGAGGGTGTCGTGGGACTTCGTGCGGGAGCCCCACGCGCGCTTCCTGCCCGGAATTCTCGTAGGAAGAGTGCTCGGACAGAAGAGAAACTGGGCTCTCTTCGCCTCCTACGGCGCTCCTCTGGACACCTTCTCGCGGCGCAACAGCTCGGTGTCGGTGATCCGCGTCGGGATGAACCGCTTCTTCCGCTAGCGAGAAGGGGGTCGGCCGCTTCGGGCGCCGGCGCTCAGCCCCGGCGGTTCAGCAGATCCAGGAACTCCTCGCGCACCGGCTTGTTGTAGAAGATCCCGCGCAGAGCCGAGGTCACGGTCAGCGCGCCGGGCTTCTTGACGCCGCGCATCTCGACGCACAGGTGGCGCGCCTCGACGACGACCATGACTCCCTGCGGGCAGAGCTTCTCTGCCAGGAAGCCCGCGATCTGCTCGGTCAGCCGCTCCTGAAGCTGCGGGCGCCGCGCGTAGAACTCGACGATGCGCGGCAGCTTCGAGAGCCCGACGATCTTGTCTTTCGGGATATAGGCGAGGTGCGCGTGCCCGTAGAAGGGGACGAAGTGGTGGGAGCAGAGCGAGTAGAAGGGGATGTCCTTCTCCATCACCATGGCGGTGTAATGCTCGTCGTTGGGGAAGAAGGTGACCTTCGGCTCCGCCCCCTCCGAGAGGCCGTGGAACATCTCCAGGTACATCCTGGCCACCCGCTCGGGTGTCTGCGCGAGGTTCGGGTCGGAGAGGTCGAGGCCCAGCAGATCGATCACCTCCCGCATGCGCGCGGAGATCTCGGCGACCTTCTCCTCGTCGCCGATCGAGGGAACGATGATCCCGGTCTCGCTCATGGTCCGCCCCGTCTCACGCCGCCCGCGTCTTCTCGATCAGCTTCGCCATGTCGCGGGCAACCGGGATGTCGGAGGCGACGACCTCCCGGACCTTCCCGTCCTTCCCGATCACGAAGGCGGTGCGGGCCGAGATCCCCTTCTCCTCGAGATAGACGCCGTACTTTCGCGCCACGTCCCCCTTCGGGTGGAAGTCCGCGAGCAGCGGATAGGAGATGCCGTTCTGCGCCGCGAAGGCCTTGTGCGCCCAGAGCGAGTCGACCGAGATGCCGAGCACCTGCACGTCCTCGGCTCCCTTGCCCGGGAGCAGCTCGGCGCATTGCCTGTTCTCCACCGAGCAGACCGGCGAGAAGTCGAGCGGGTAGAACATCAGCAGGACGTTCTTCTTGCCGCGATAGTCCGAGAGAGTGACCTTCTCGCCCACCGTCGCGGGGAGGGTGAAGTCGGGGGCGGTGTCTCCGGGCTGGAGGGGCATGCGACGACTCCTTTGGCCTGGCGCGGCATCAGCCGTGAAACGGCATTCTATTTCAGGAGGTTTTCCTCACGAGATCGTCTTCTTGAAGGCCCGCGTGCTCGCCAGGATCAGGACGGCGTCGATTGCGAGCAGGGCCGCCACGTTGGGCCAGAGATCCAGAAACCCCGCTCCCCGGATGATGATCCCGCGGGAGATCTTGATGAAGTGTGTCGCGGGAAGCAAGTTGGCGAAGGCGCGCAGCGGGCCCGGCAGCGAGAAGAGGGGGAAGACGTAGCCGGAGAGCAGGATCGAAGGGAGCAGGAACCCCTGGGCGAACTGGATCGCCTCCATCTGCGTCTTGGCGCGCGAGGAGATGACCAGGCCGAGGGCGAGAAGCGAGAGCAGATAGATTGTCGAGAGGCCGAAGAAGAGGGGAAGGCTCCCGTGGATCGGAACCCGGAAGACCGTGACCATCACGACGAGGATCGAGATCAACTGGACGAATCCGAGCGCCATGTAGGGCAGAAGCTTGCCGAGCACGACGCCGACGGGGGAGGCGGGCGTCACCATGAGCTGCTCGAGGGTGCCGCGCTCCCGCTCGCGCACGATCCCGAAGGCGGCGAGAACGGTGCCGGACATGGTCAACAGGATCGCGATCAAGCCCGGGATGAGCAGGTTGGCGCTGCGCGAGTCGGGGTTGAAAAGCAACAGCGGGTGCGCCTCGAGCGGCAAGTCCCGGATCCCGCTTGAGCGCGCGATCTCCGCCAGAGAGCGCTCGAGGGCGACCCCGTTGACCGCGGCGAGAGTCTGCGAAGAGATGCTGGAGTCAGAGCCGTCGATCAGGACCAGGAAGTCGGCCGGCTGGCGCCGCAGGCGCCGCCTCGCGTAGTCGGGGGGGATCTCGATGCCGACCGAGGCCCGGCCCGCGACGATCGCCTCCCGCAGCGCCGCGCGCGAGGGGCTCTCCTCGACGACGCGGAAGTAGACGGTGTTGACGAGGCTGGTCACGAGCTCCCGGCTCTCCCGAGTCTTGCTCTGGTCGAAGACGGCCGTCCGGACGTGCTTGACGTTGTTGTCGATGACGCCGAAGAGGACGAGCTCGAAGACCGGGATCAGAAGAGCCATCATGAGGGTCCCCCGGTCCCGGAGCATCTGGATCCACTCCTTGCGCAGGACAGCGCCAAAGCCCCTCATCGCCTCGCTCCCGCTCCGGCCAGCTCGGCCGCCGCCGCGGCGTCCGACTGGACCTTAGTCAACCGCACGAAGACGTCCTCCAGTGACGGCCCGATCGGCCGCACCGCGACGCGGGCGTGGGCCGACTCTTCGAGGTCGCGCGCGATCCGCGCCTCCTCGACCTCGGCCTCGACCAGCAGGTGGAGAGAGTTGCCGAAGATCGTGACGTCCTGCACGTATGGAAGCGAGCGCGACCGCCCCATGAAGGCTGCGGCCCCCTCGGCGCATTCCGCCTCGACGCGGCGTGTCCCCTCCGGCGTCACCTCGGGCAGTTGCGTCAGCTCGCCCGGCTTGCCCACGATGAGGAGCTTGGAGAGGTAGAGGTAGGCCACCGTGCCGCAGCGCTCCGCCTCGTCCATGTAGTGCGTGGTCACCATGAGGGTCACGCCCTGCGCGGCAAAGTCGAAGAGCAGGTTCCACAGCTCCCGGCGCGCCACCGGATCGATGCCCGCGGTCGGCTCGTCCAGAAAGAGCACCCGCGGCTCGTGCATCAGCGCGGCCGCGAGCGCCAGGCGCTGCTTCCACCCGCCGGAGAGCTGCCCGGCCAGGCGGTTACGGTAGGGCGCGAGGCCCGTCAGCGCGATGGCCCAGCGGCGCCGCTGCCGCGCCCTCTCGTCCCGCAGGCCATAGACCGACGCGAAGAAGTCGAGGTTCTCCAAAACCGAAAGGTCCTCGTAGAGCGAGAACTTCTGCGGGACATACCCGATGCGGCGGCGGATCTCTTCGCCCGAGCGGGCCACGTCCAGGCCGTCCACCGAGGCGCTCCCTCCCGTGGGCGCGAGCAGGCCGCACAGGATCCGGATCAGCGTCGACTTGCCCGAGCCGTTCGGGCCGAGCAGGCCGAAGATCTCGCCGCGGCGGACCTCGAGCGAGACGCGGTCGAGCGCGCGGACCCTGCCGAAGTCGCGGGAAACGGAGCGCACCTCGATGCCGGGGCCGCCGTTGCGGGCCGCCGGGGCCCCGGCCGCCGCGCTCACGGCTCGAGGCGCACCATCGCCGCCATGCCGGGCTTGAGCTGCTCGGTCGGGCCGATCTCGACCTTCACGCCGAAGACCTGGTCCGCTCGCTGGTCGAGCGTCTGCACGTTGCGCGGGGTGAACTCCCCCTTCTGCCGGATCTCGACGACCTTGCCCGGAAACTCCCGATCGGGGAAGGTGTCGACCGAGATCCGCGCGCTCTGCCCGAGGCGCACCAGGCCGAGCTTCGGCTCCGGCACGTAGACGCGAACCCAGATCTGGCCGGGCTCGAGGATGGTCGCGACCGGCTGTCCGGCGGCGACGAGGTCCCCGGGCCGCAGGTCGAGTGTCTGAATGACGCCGTCGGCGGGGGCGCGGACGACGAGGTCCTCGCGCTGCCGCTCGAGGTAGGCGAGCTGTCCCTCTTCGCGCAGGAGGGCGGCCCGGGCCGCCGCGATCTCCTCGGGGCGCGACCCGCGCTGCTTCTCCCGCAAGGTCTCCAGAGCGATCCGGGCCGAGGTCGCCGCCGCGTCGTACGACTGTTGGCCGACGACCCCATCGGCGAGCAGGGCCTCCAGGCGCCGTCGCTCGCGCTCCGCGTTCTCCGCGTCGGCGCGGGCCCGCTCGATCTCTTCCCGGCGGGGGCCGCGCCGCGTCTTCTCGAGGTCGGCGCGGGTGGCCTCGACGCGGCCCCGCTGCGAGCGGATCTGCTGGTCGAGAAAGTCGGTCTCGAACTCGACCAGGGACTGCCCCCGGCGGACGGCCGCTCCCTCCTCGACCCGCACCGCGGCGACGCGCCCGCCGACGAGCGAGCCCACTTCGGCGTCGCGGGCTTCGATGGTCCCGGAGAGAACGAGGGGCCTCTCGCGCCGGAGCAAGTTCAGAGCCCACCAGGCGCCGGCCGCGGCGGTCAGCAGCAGGACGAGGATCACGGCTCGTTTCATCGGCGTCGCCTCCTCGGGGAAAACGCGCCCCGCGCCCAGATCTCGAGCAGCGTGTCGAGATAGCGGGGGAGCGGGATCGGCGGAGAGATCCGCAGGACCCGGTGCAGGAAGACGTAGGACTGCAAGGCTCCCACGAAGGAGAGGGCGCCGGCGCGCGGATCGCGCAGGCGGAGCCTCCCCGCGGCGCGCGCGCGCCGGAAGTACTCCTCGAGCGCGGCGACGACCCGCGCCGGCGGGGAGGACTTCTTGCGGGGGTCGAAGGGGAGCCGCACGGTCCGGGCCTCCTCCTCGGTCGAGGCGCGCAGGAAATGGGCGATGCTCTCGCCCATCTTCCGCTCGATGAAGGGAACCAGAGTCATGGCCAGCCGGCGCAGCGCCCGCGCCGGGTCCTCCCGGGCCGGGACCTCGGCGAGAAAGTCGCTCGGCAGCGCCCCTTCCGCTTCGCCGGTCGCCATGGCGTCGCGGAAGAGGGCCTCCTTGGTCGGGGCGTGCCGCAGCAGCGCCGCGGGCGACAGGTCGAGGCGCGAGCCGATCGCGGCCAGTGTCGTGCCGTCGAAGCCGCGCTCCGCGAAGGCCTCGCGGGCGGCCCGCAGCACCTGGTCCCGGCTGACGCGGGGGCGGCGGCCCATAGTAAGTAACTATTTAGTAATTTATTTTAGAAATCAAGGCCTCCCCGGGTCGGGAGACGGGAGACGGGAGACAGGAGATGGGAGACGGGAGATGGGAGATGGGAGACGGGAGACGGGAGACGAGAGACGGGAGACGAGAAGAAGCGTTCCCGCCGGCCGAACCGACGCCCAGGAGTTGCCTGCCTTTCGTCTTCCGTCTTCCGGTGCGGCCATTGACGTGACGTAAGATCTGTCCCTCATGCGCGTGGACCTGCACAGCCACTCGACCGTCTCCGACGGGCTCGACTCGCCGGCGGAGCTGGTGCGCCTGATGGCCTACGCGGGGGTATCGGCCTTCGCCCTGACCGACCACGATTCGCTGCAGGGCCTGCCGGAGGCTCGCCGGGAAGCGGAGGCTCTCGGCATCGAGATCGTTCCGGGGGCCGAGATCTCCGCGCACTTCGATGGGCAGGACGACATCCACATCCTGGCCCTGTTCGTGGAAGAGGGCAACGACCGCTTGAACGGGCAGCTCGTGATCCGGCAGGAGAACCGCCGCCTGCGCGGCGAGAAGATGGCCCGCCGGCTGATCGAGTCGGGCTACTCCCTCGACCTCGACGCGATCCGCGAAGAAGTGGGCGAGGGGGTCTGGGGGAGGCCCCACCTCGCCCGCGCCCTCGTGCGGGCGGGCCACGCCCGCGACAACGACGACGCCTTCGACCGCTTCCTGAACGCGGAGCATCCCTGGTACGTGGCCTCCGAGAAGTGGGAGGCGCGCGATGTCGTGCGGTCGATCCGCGCGGCGGGGGGGATCTCTTCACTCGCGCACGCCGTCTGGTACAAGGAAGTGGAGCCGATGGCGCGCTCGCTCGCCGCGGAGGGTCTCGACGCCATCGAAGTCTTCCACCCCGACCACGGCCCGCAGGAGGAGGCGCGTCTGGGCCATCTCGCTAGGGAGCTCGGCCTGGCCGTGACCGCCGGCAGCGACTTCCACGGCTCACCCGAGGGGCGCAAGCGCCCGGGCGGCGTCTCGGGCGACGGCGAGATGCTCGGCATCCTGCGCGCCCGCGCGCGGCGCTGACGGGCTACTAAATTTAGAACGAGATTCGGACCGTCACACGCAGGAGCCGCGGCTCCTGCCGCTCGAGGATCTTGCCGAAGTCGACGTGCTGGATGTCGTTGCCGGCCTCGTCGAAGTCGCCGTCGGGGTTGAAGTCGTCCTGGATGCGCGTCTCGCCCTGGCGGTTCAAGAGGTTGAAGACAAAGAGCCGCGGAGTGATCGAGACGGGGCCGACCTTCAGCTGATATCCGACGGCGACGCCGATCTCGTACTGTGTGGCGGCCCGGCCAAAGGAGCCGCGGCCGACACCGTAGAGCTGCCCGAGGTAGCCGTCGTTGAAGAAGAGAAGCTGGTTGCGGGGCGGTCCGCTGCGAACGAAGCCGGCGAACCCCGCCATCAGGCCAAACGGTGCGGAGTAGGTGGCGGCGAGCTGGAAGGCGTGAGGCCGGTCGAGATACAGCTTCCCGGAGGAGTTCGAGCGGTCGAACTGCCAGTAGTCGAAGTCGGCGTTGATGCCGGGGTCGGTCTGGCCGGACCGCAGGCTCGCCGCGCCGTCGTAGTTTCCGCGGAGGCTCGAGTAGACGTACCAGGCCTGGATCCAGAGGCGCTCGCCCCAGGACTTTCGCGCCGTCAGCTCGATGCCGCGATAGAGGCGCGAGACTCTCGGCACCGCCGGCCCGCCATTCTCGTTGCACAGGGCATCGTCCGCCGGGCCCGGATACGGCACGGCGTTTTCCGGTCTGTCGCTGCTGTTGTGGCAGGGGAGCTGGCCCTGCGCATAGGCTCCATCGGAGCCCGGGTTGATGATCGCGCAGGCGTTGAATCCGGTCACCGGGCTCGTGTAGTCGAAGTCGCAGCGGTCCTCGATGGCGCGGCCGAGGCGCTGATAGTTGCCCTTCAGGCCGAGTATGAAGGTCGGGCCGAGGGCCTTCTCGACGCCGACCGTGAACTCGTCCTGATACATCCCCTTGAGGCCGCTGTCCACGGGCTCGTCGCCGGACGGCGGGCCGAAGCCGAAGAACTGGCGAGGGGCGAGCGGGTCGTCCTCGAGCGAGT
>JBOGJK010000125.1:0-2634 GCA_050745345.1 Thermoanaerobaculia bacterium | reverse complement strand
ATGCTGGACCAGCCGTCCGCCGACGCTGCCACCGCGCTCGGCGCGGCGTGCTTCCAGACTCTCGCCTCGGCGCGAGGCCGCCAGGAGGATTCGATCACGCCTCGCGTCGAGTCGGTGGTCACCCTCTACCTCCCCTGGCTCTCGAAGGCGTTTCCGGATCTGACCAGCGTGAGCCGCGAGCTCCCGGGCGCGGAACGAGCGAGTGCCGCCGAGGCGATGCGCTGGCTCGCCGGCCTGGAAAGGTTCCCGGCGAAGTCGCGGCAGGTGTTGCGCGAGATGGCGGCCGCTCTGACGAAATGACGCAGTAGCCCGGCGGGGATCCGTGCCGGCCCCGCCTCCCTGATAGAATCCCGCGTCTTTCGACCGCCTTATGGGCCTCCACGTCAACTCCGAGATCGGAAAGCTGAAGTCCGTCCTGGTGCACCTGCCGGGCCCGGAGATCGACCGGATGGTGCCGTCCATGATGGAGGAGCTGCTCTTCGACGACATCCTCTATGGCAGCCGCGCGCGCGAGGAGCACCGCCGGTTCCAGCAGGTGCTGGGCTTCATCGCCGACGAGGTCCTGGACGTCCAGCAGCTTCTCGAGGAGGTCCTGACCGTCCCGGAGCAGCGCGAGGCGATCCTCGAGGACCTCGGGAAAACCCTCTCCTGGGGACCCGACATGGACTACCGCCTGCAGGACCTCTCGCCGGAGGCGCTGGCCGCGGCCCTCGTCACGGGGATCGAGCGCCCGGCGCAGGAGGCGGCCCAATCGACGGGCGACCTCTATTACTTGCCGCCGGTGCCCAACTTCTTCTTCCAGCGCGACCCCCTGGTCGTCGTCGGCAACCGCGCCATCCGCGGCTCGATGGCGACACCGGCCAGGCTGCGGGAGCCGCTGCTTTCGGGCTACGTCTTCCAGTTCCACCCCCGCTTCGAGACGGAAGGGGGACGCTTCTGGTTCCGGGAGTTCTCCGCCGACTACGGCCGCTCCGCCTCGTACGCGCGCATGAGGCCCACACTGGAGGGCGGAGACATCCTCGTGCTGCGGGAGGACATGCTCGCCATCGGCTATTCCGAGCGCACCGAGAAGACGACGATCGAGAGGCTGGCCGAGTCCTTCAAGGCGCAGAAGTCGCCGATCAAGCGCATCTTCGTCGTCGCCATCCCTCCTGCCCGGTCGTTCATGCATCTGGACACGGTGTTCACGGTGATCTCGCGGGAGGAGTGCCTGGTCTACGGCCCGATGATCCTGCCCGACGGAGCCGAGGAGGCGGACGTCTACGAGTGCGACCTGACCAAGCGGGAGATCACCTGGACGACGGAGAAGGACCTGCTCTCGGGGCTGCGCACGCAGAAGCTGGAGTTGAAGCCGATCCGCTGCGGCGGCACCGATCCCATCGCCGAGCGGCGGGAGCAGTGGACCGACGGCGCCAACGCCCTGGCCATCGCGCCCGGCGTAATCGTGACCTACGACCGGAACGAGCGGACGGCCGAGGAGCTGTCCCGCGCGGGCTACAGCGTCGTGGACGAGGCGGACCTGCTGCTGGGAAGAACGGAGCTCGGGCTGCGCAAGAAGAAGAAGTACGTGATCCGCCTCGCGGCCCACGAGCTCTCGCGCGCCCGGGGAGGACCCCGCTGCATGGCGATGCCCCTGGTGCGCGAGGACGTTGCCCCGTGAGCCGTGAATCGAGAATCGTGAATCGGAAATGGAGGCCGGACAGACGGTCCCGTGTCTGGTTTGCGCCGCACGATTCACGATTCACGATTCACGATTAACGCTTTGATCAACCGCACTCCCTTCTTCTCCTTCGTGCGGCCGCTCGCCGTCGTGGCCTTCGGCGGCAACGCCCTCCTGCCTCCGGAGGACTCGGGCACGACCGGCCAGCAGCTCGCGCGCGCCCGCGAGGCCGTCCGCAAGCTCCTGCCGGTGCTCGGGCGCGGCTACGAGCTCGTGGTGGTCCACGGCAACGGCCCGCAGGTGGGCAACGTGCTGATCCAGGCGGAGGCCGCCGCCCATCAGGTGCCGCGCCAGACGCTCGACTTCTGTGTCGCGGAGACGGAGGGATCGATCGGCTTCCTGCTCGAGCTCGCCTTCGGCAACGAGCTCGCGAAAGCGGGCTTCCGCAAGGAGGTCGTCACGATCGTGACGCAGGTGCAGGTGGACGCCGCGGACCCCGCTTTCGGCAGGCCTTCGAAGCCGATCGGTCCCTTCTTTTCGGCCGAGAAGGCGACGGAGATCATGGAGGAGACGGGGTGGACGATGGCGGAGGACGCGGGACGCGGATGGCGGAAGGTCGTGGCGTCGCCGAAGCCTCTGGCGATCCGCGGCGTCGAGGTGGCCGCGACCCTCGTCAACCGCGGCCACATCGTCGTCGCGGCGGGGGGAGGCGGTATCCCGGTCGTCGTCACCGAAGAGGGAGAGATCCGCGGCGTCGAGGCGGTGATCGACAAGGACTACGCCGCCTCCATGCTCGCCACCTCCCTTCAGGCGGATCTCTTCGTCATCCTGACGGGGGTCGAGCGCGTCGCGCGCGACTTTGGCAAGCCGACCGAGCAGCAGCTGCCGGAGATCGGTGTGGCCTTGGCGCAGCGGCTGCTCGCCGAGGGGCAGTTCCCGCCCGGCAGCATGGGGCCGAAGATCGATGCCGCCGT
>JBOGJK010000124.1:0-4644 GCA_050745345.1 Thermoanaerobaculia bacterium | reverse complement strand
ACGCCGCCAGCGTTCATTCTGAGCCAGGATCAAACTCTCCACTTAAAAGTGTTCGCGCGGCGCCGGTCCGGCCGAAGCCGGAGACCCGTCGCCGTTTGATTCGAGTCAACCCTGCTTTTTCGTCCCGGGGGTTTCGGAAGACCGCGAGGTCCCCCGGACCTCCGGGACACAGGAAACCCTGGTTTTCCAGGGGTGCGGGGGACCGCAAGGTCCCCTGCCCTCTCAAAACCAGGAAAAGACGTCTGGCACGCTCTACTCAGTTTTCAAGGAACCGGATCCCCGGGGGGCACCCACCTACCCGCGGACGACGCCGTTCTCCCGGCGTCCACGCTTCGGAAATTCCGCCCGAAGGCGAACTTTCAGTATCGCAAAATCAGACCTCTCCGTCAACGACTTTCCCGCTCGACCGGCCTCTTGCGGGGCACGGCTCGCGCGGCGGAGAGAACCCTGAGAAAGAACCGAAAAACCCTTGCGGGGAGGCGCAATATAGGCCCCCCCGGAGAGCCTGTCAAGCACTTTCGCGAAAACGCGGAAACGCCAATGAAGACGGGCCTTTTCGAGGCATCCCGCTGCACAGAGAATTGTGCAGCATCAGCCTCGTTTCTCCAGCTCCGCGAGCACTCGCGCGATCGCCTCCGGATACGCCTCGTGCTCCTTCTCGAGGATCCTCGCCGCGAGCGTCTCCGCCGTGTCGCCGGGCTCGATCGGGACGACCTTCTGCAGCACGATCGGCCCGGTATCGGTCCCCTCATCGACGACGTGCACGGTGCAGCCGGACACCTTCTCCCCCGCCTCCAGGGCGCGCCGCTGGGCTTCGAGACCGGGGAACTTTGGCAGCAGAGCCGGGTGGATGTTCAGTATCTTGCCGCGGTATCGGGCGACGAACTCAGGCGAGAGAAGCCTCATGTAGCCCGCCAGGCAGACCAGATCGGGCTTCGCATCCGACAGAATCCGAAGGATTTCCTGCTCGCGGGCGAGGCGGCTGCGGATCTGGCGCCGATCGACGGCCCAGGCCGGCAATCTGCGCTGTCGCGCCCGGGCGAGGCCCGGCGCCTGCTCGACATCGGAGATCACGGCGACGATCTCGGCGCCGGGGATCCTGCCCGCCTCGACCGCGTCCGCGATCGCCTCGAAGTTCGAGCCCCGTCCCGACAGCAGGACGGCAAGGCGGAATTTTTTCATTGAATCATTGAGTCATCGGATCATTGGGCCGAGGCAAGACGAATTCCGACGCAATGAACCGATGAATCAATGAACGGCCAACTGTCAGAATCTGGGGACCGCCTAAAGAGCGTTCTTTCGCCAACTGGTGCTTTCTTCTTGTGGAACGGCAACGAAAGAAAAAAGCCAAAGACGAAGCATTGAAGATGCAACCTCGGCGCGCTCGGATTCGGACGGGAAATGGTCTCCAATTGCTGACAATCCGCTGGTCCCCAGACGCTGACAGTTACTCAATGAACCAATGAACGATCGAGGCTGACAGAACCCCTCTCCCTATTAGCCCGGCTCCGGCTCGACCACCACGCGCTTGCTTCCGCCCCCCTTCACGTTGCCGATCGCGTACCAGCGCTGCCCCGCCCCGGTCCAGATCGCCGCGACGCGGGGAAGGTCCGCGGCGCAGACGAAGACGACCATTCCAATGCCCATGTTGAAGACGCGGTGCATCTCCTCGAAGGAGACGCGCCCCTCCCGCTCGATCACCTCGAAGATCGGGGGCACGGGCCAGGAGCCGGACCTGATCACGACGTCCAGCTCCTCGGGGAGCACCCTCGGGATGTTGTCGTAGAAGCCGCCTCCCGTCAGGTGGGCCATCCCGTGGACGAGGTCCTCCGAGAGCGGCGCCTCGAGCGCCCGCAGGTAGGAGAGGTGAGGCGCGAGCAGGGCATCGGCGATCGTTCCGCCGAGCTCTTTCAGCCGGTCCCCGGGCTTGCGGCCCATCCCCTCGAAGAAGACCTTGCGGGCGAGCGAGTAGCCGTTGGTGTGGAGACCGGCCGACGGAAGCCCCAGCGCCACGTCCCCGGCCACGATGCGAGAGCCGTCGAGGATCTTCTCCCGCTCGACGACGCCGACGATCGTGCCGGCCAGGTCGTACTCTCCCGGGGCGTAGAAGCCCGGCATCTCGGCCGTCTCTCCGCCCAGCAGCGCCGTCCCGTTCTCCCGGCACCCCCGCGCGATTCCCTCGATGACCTTCTCGAGCACGCCCGGCTCGACCTTGCCCGTCGCGATGTAGTCGAGGAAGAAGAGGGGCCTCGCGCCCTGCACCAGGATGTCGTTGACGCAGTGGTTGACCAGGTCCGCTCCGCAGGTATCGTGCCGCCCGGTCTCGATCGCGACCTTGAGCTTGGTCCCGACACCGTCGGTCGAGGCGACCAGCACCGGCTCGCGGTAGCCGGAGAAGTCGGGGCGGTAGAGGCCGCCGAAGCCTCCGATGTCTCCCAGCACCTGCGGCGTGAAGGTCGACCGGATCACGGCCCGCGCGCGGGAGAGCGCCGCGGCCTTCGCGTCGATGTCGACGCCGGCGGCTGCGTAGCGGGAGTCCGTCAAGGAGCGCGATTATAGGTCGCCGCGCCCGAGCGCCTGCCGCTCCCGCCGAGGAAAGCCGAGCAGGAAGCTCGGGTTCACGCGCGCGGGCGTTTGCGGCGCGCGGAAGGGAGTCAGGGTGTAGTTCTCCTCGATCCAGGCGCGGATTCGGCGCCCGTAGTCCACACCGAAGAGTCCGCGCCCGTACTCGCTCGTCGGGCGCCTCCAGAGGACGACCGCGGTGGGACGCGCCGACTCGAGCTCGCGGAGGATCTCCCCCTCGTTCTCGTCCGTCAGATACCCGGGCAGGTAGAGCTTGTGCCGGATCGGGTTGCGCTGACCGGAAAGGAAGTTCAGGAGCTCCCCTTCCGGGAAGACGACGAGCCCGTTTCCTCGCGCCGATCCGCGGCGGATCGCGAGCGCCAGCGCCTCGATCTCGCGGGAGACCTCGGGCCTGCCCGCCAGCATCCGGGAAGTGCCTGCGATCGGCGACCCCTCGAGCATCCGATAGTGCGACAGGCGCGCCGCGAAGGCCGCGCCGATTGCCGCGAGAAGCGCCGCCGCGAAGGCCTCTTGCAGCCGCCGGCGCTCGGGCCGGCGGGACAGGCGCTCGACCCGCAGCCGCAACAGGCCCGCCGCGCAGACGAAGGCGAAGAGAAGCGGCGGCCCGACGTAGGCCGAGTCCCCGATGTGGAAAGGGCGTCGGTAGGAAAGCACCAGGCCGAGCAATCCGAAGGCCGCAAGCGCTGCCCCGCGCGGGCCGGGTCCCCGGCGAAGACCGATCAAGAGGGCCGCAGCGCAGACGGCGGGAGCCGCGCTCCAGACGACGGCGCCGGCCGCCCCGCCGGCAAGCGCCGTGACGCCCAGAACCGCGAGAAGGCCGGTGAGGGCCCACGCACGCCGGCGCCGGGCAGCAGCCTCGGACCGGCGCAGGGCGAGCACCTCGAGGAGCAGGATCGCCCCGGCCCACATGGCGCTCGAGTAGAGAAGCTCGAGGAGCCCGCGGCGCCAGTCCGCGACACCGGAGAAGGCGAAGAGGAAGGTGCGCGTCTCCTCGGGCAACCTTTGGAAGAGCAGGTGGCTGTCGCGCAGCACCGCCCGGGGACCCGCAGCGAGGAGAAATCCCCCCAGGACTCCACCGAAGACGGAGAGGAAGCCCGCCGCGGCCGCGCCCGCGCGGCCGAGCAACCCCTCGCTCGAGCGGGACGACCGCCAGCTCGCGAGCAGCACCGCCGCCGCGGCAGCCACTCCCCATTCCGTCCGGCACAGCCCCGCCAGACCGGCGAGCGCGCCGGCCGCGAGCATTCGGGCCGGGCCCGCCTCGCGCCGCCTCGCGGCGACGGCGACGGCGAGGAGCGCGAAGAGGGCCGCCTGCCAGATCCGGTACCCCATTCCGAAGAGTGACCCTCCCGCGTTCGGCATGAAGCAGAGCGCGGGGACCGCGAGTGCCGTCCAGAGCAGCGCCTCGCGCCGTCCCGTCACGCGCGTAAGCGCGAGAGAGAGCGCGGCGAGACAGGCGGAGGAGAGCGCGGCTCCCCAGGCGACCAGTGTGGCGAAGCTCGAGCCCGCGAGGCGAAAGAGGGCGGCCTGGGAGTAGGGTGTCAGGGGGCCGAACCAGTAGACGACGTCGCGGTAGAGCAGGTCCCCGCGCGCCAGCGCGTCCGGCACGATCCACTCGCGTCCCGAGTCGATCAAGGCGTCGGACCACCTGCCGCGTGAGACGGCCCAGAGCGCCGCTGACGCCGCGGCAAGGAGGCCGGCCGCAAGGGCCGCCGACAGACGCCGCCCCGCGCGGCTCCCCTCAGCTTCCGCCGGCAGGAGCCACTCCTCCTTCGGGCAGCCGCGTCAGATCGTGCGTGGCCTCGTCGTAGAGATAGGCCGCGCGGTCCGGGGCGAGCCTCATGAGTCTCGCGTTGTCCGCGCCGCGGTCGCGGACGATCCAGGCCTTCGCGCGGTCCAGATCCGGGTCGTTGGCGATCAGGCTCAGGTGCTCGTTGTGCAGCGGGGTGTAGCGCACGAAGACGAGGGCGCGCGGCTCGGGGATCGAGGCCACGAGCTGCCGGAAGTACTCGTGGTAGGCGCTGCGCAGAAGTACTTTCTCGCGCGCCCGCACGAGATCGGAGA
>JBOGJK010000123.1:0-4029 GCA_050745345.1 Thermoanaerobaculia bacterium | reverse complement strand
GGGCAGCTCGCCGAGGCCCTCCGCCGCCACAAGTCGAGCCTCGCTTCCGACGAGTTTCGGATGTCGGTCGTCCTTTCCCCCAGCCGGACGATCCAGAGGCCAGCGACTTCGGCGTTCATCGGGCGAGAGAAGGAGTTTGCCGAGCTGCAGCGCCGGTTGAACGCGGCGATCGCCGGCGAATGCCAGTTCGCGGTCGTGGCGGGCGAGCCGGGGATCGGAAAGACTCGCCTGCTCGAGGAGTTGAAGAACCTGGCTTCGGCGCGCAAGATCCCCGTCCTCTATGGCCGCTTCATCGAGCAGGATCGGTCCTTCTCCTATCAGGGCTTCTGCGAGCTGATCGAGGATTACTTTCAGTCCCGCGACCCGGGGAACTCCGGCGGGCGGCCCGACTTCTCCGATCTCGCCGCGGATTTGATCGCGCTCTTCCCGCAACTTTCCGAGATCGCGGAGCTGCGCTCGGCCGTGAGCGGCGACTCCCGGATCGCCGCCACGGGAGAGGAGAAGAAGGCCGAAGACCGGATCCAGATCTTCGAGCTGCTGGCGCGCGCGCTGACCCGCATCGCCGGCGGTAAGCCTCTCGTCCTCATCCTCGAAAACCTGCACGGCGCCGAGATCTCGATCGAAGCGCTCCAGTACATCGTCCGGCGGCTCCGGCCGACGCCCACCCTGATCGTCGGCAGCTACCGGCAGACGGAGACCGACAAGCGGCACCCGCTGATCCGGATGCTGGAATCCTTCGCGGATGATCCGCGCTTTGCCCCCCTCACGCTCGGCCCGTTCTCTCCCTCCGAGCACCGGTCTCTGGTCGAGTCTCTCGTCGGAGCGCCGAGGGTCTCGGACGACCTCGCCCAGAGGCTCCGGGATGCCACGGAAGGCAACCCGTTCTTTACCAAGGAGCTGATCCGCTCTCTGGTCGAGTCCGGCGGGATCGCGAAGGACGACACCGGCGCCTGGAGCTTTTCGAAGGAGGCGGAGATCTCGGCGGAGGCTCTGCCCGCGACCATCCAGCAGGCCGTCGAGAAGCGGATCGAAAGGCTCCCGGAGGAGCTTCGAGATCTGCTCTCGGTCGCCTCCGTGCTGGGGAAGACCTTCGACTCGAAGGATCTCGAAACGCTGGCGGAAGACGCGAAGGACCTCGATAACGGCATCGACCGTCTCGTCCGCGAAGGAATCCTCGAGGAGGAGCGGGAATCGCGCGGCGACCGGCTGACCTTCTCGAGCGGGATCGTCCGGGACGTTCTCTACGCCGCCCTGTCGCGGCGAAAGCGCCGGTCGCTCCACCGCAAGTACGCCGAGCTCGTCGAGAAGCGCTACGCGGGGCGGCTCGAGCGGGTCTACCCGGAACTCGTGCACCATTTCTCGCAGGCCGACGTTCCCGAGAAAACGGTCGAGTACGGTCTGAAGCTCGCCCGCAAGTCGCTCGATACCTTCAGCCCCGAAGACGCGATCCGCGTCGCGAAGATCGCTCTGGACTACCTCGAAGACGCGGAGGAGGCAGGAAGCCGATCGCTCGAGGGAGAGATCCGGCTGCTCCTGGCCCAGGGCCATCGGATGGCCGCCAACATCGATGCCGCGCTTCGCGAGGCGGAGGCCGCGGTCAAGGCCTTCGAAGCGCAGAATCAGACCGGGCACGCCGTGGCCGCCATCCTGCTCGCCGCGGAGAGCTCCTGGCAGGCCCGCCGCATCGACGACGCGCGCCGGTGGGTCGAGCGCGGGATCGAGGCGGCGCACGCGAGCGGAGAGGCCGAGGACCTGACGAAGCTGCTCTCGCTCGCCGCGACGCTCGCGAATCTCCGCGCGGAGTACGCGAAGGCGGCGGCCTATCAGGCCGAGATCGAAACGCTCACGCCCGGAGAAAAGGCGGCCGAGGAAGAGATACCGCAGGGCGGGACACTGGTGGTCGCCGTGGCCAACCCCATCGCTGCGAGCGAGCCCGGCACCTACGAGACCAACGAAGAGCAGGAGGTCCTCGCAAACGTCTTCGAGAGGCTCGTGACCACGGACTCGCAGGGGAACCTCGCGCCCGCGCTCTGCGAGCGCTGGGCTCTCGAGAACGATGCCCGGTCGGTGCGGCTGCACTTGCGCTCGGGAGTCGTCTTTTCGGATGGCACTGCCCTGACCGCCGCGGCCGTCAAGGCGTCGCTGGAGCGCTCGACCCGGCTCTCGAAGGACCAGATGCCCGCCGCGTTTGCCGCGATCCAGGGCGTCCCGGACTATCTCGACGGAAAGACCCGGGATGTCGCCGGCATCGCAACCCCATCGGATCGGGCGAGCGAGATCCGGCTCGCGGATCCGCTCCCCATCTTCCCGTCTCTGCTGGCCGACCCCAGAACGGCCATCGTCGCGGCCGCGCAGGCGGAGAAGGACGGCAGGCCGCTCGGCACCGGGCCCTTCCAGGTGACCCTCCGCACGCCCGATCGCGTGGTCCTCGAGCGCAACCCGCGCTACTGGAGGCAGCCGCCGGCGCGGCTCGATCGGATCGAGTTCCGAGTCTCGCTCGCCGCGCCCGCGATCGCGGAGGGCCTGCACTCGGGCTCGCTCGACATCGCGCGCGATCTTCTCCCGGAGGACCTGGAGTCGATCCTCCGCGAGCCCCGGTTCCGCGCGGGTCTGGTCGAGACGCCGAAGAAGAACACGTATTTCGCCATCTTCCACACGGGGGGCGCCGCCGGATCCAACGCCGCCCTGCGTCGCGCGCTCGCCAGTGCCGTCCGGACCCAGGACCTCGTCTGGGGGGCGCTGGGCCGCTTTGCGCTGCCCGCCACGGGCGTGATCCCGCCCGGCGTCCTCGGGCATGACGCCGGACGACGGCAGACGCACTTCCCGCGCGAAAAGGCGATCGAAATGATCCGGTCCGCCGGGCTGCCGCTGCCCGTGCGGCTCCGGGTCTCCATGCACCCGATTCTGCAGAACCAGTACGCCGCCATGACCGACGCCCTCTTCCGGATCTGGGCCGATCTGGGCGTGGAGGTCGATGTCGTCACCAGGACGATGGCGGAGTTTCTCGAGTCGTGGCACGCGACCCGCGACATCGACGTCATGCTGGGCCGCTGGATCGCCGATTACGACGATCCCGACAACTTTACGTTCACTCTCTTTCACTCCGGCACGGGCGCGGCTCGCACGTACTTCTCCTCCCCCGAGACCGACCGGGTTCTCGAGGAGGCCCGCGGCGAAACCCGGCCGGCCATGCGCGAGGGTCTCTACCGGAAGTTCGAGCACGCGCTGATCGATCCGGCGATCCTCGTGCCGCTCTTCCACGACGTGGACTACCGCATCGCGAGCCCGAGAGTCCGGGGCCTGCAGCTGCGCAGCATGGCTCCCTACGTCAACTACGCCGAGCTCGGAAAGGCGGAAGCGCCGGCGGGCCGGGCCGCGCCCGAGCGGCAGGCGGGCGGGGGGACGCTCCAGGTGCCGGTTGCGGGCGTCGTCCGGAGCATCGATCCGCCCTCCTGCGAGACCCTGGAGCAGAGCGAAGTTGCGCCCAACGTCTTCGAGACGCTCCTGCGGGCAGTCGAGGGGACGCGGATCATCCCCTGGCTGGCCTCGGAGGTCTTGACCGAGAATGACGGAAGACGGTACCGGTTCCGGCTCCGCCCCGGTGTGCGCTTCCACGACGGACGGCGGCTCACCGCCCGCGACGTGCGCCACTCGTGGGAGCGGCTCCTGCTCTACCAGGCCGTCAACCGATGGCTGCTCTCACCCATCCGGGGCGCGAAGCGGCTCTTGAGCGGCGAGGCCACCGATCTCGAGGGCTTCCACATCGTCTCGCCGTCGGAGTTCTTCGTCGATCTGGAGAAGCCCGTCGCCTTCTTTCCAGCCGTGATCTCCTATACACCGACGGCAATCCTGCCGGAGGGGACCGTGGCCGTCGGCTCGAGCGCCCGCGAAGGCGCCGTCGGGACCGGGGCCTTCCGCGTCGTGAGCTTCGAGCCCGGGCGGCGCCTCGAGCTCGAGCGCAATCCGCATTACTGGCGCGAGAGCTACCCCAGGTGTGAGGGGGTGGTCTTCCGCTTCGGCGTCTCGCCC
>JBOGJK010000122.1:0-2495 GCA_050745345.1 Thermoanaerobaculia bacterium | reverse complement strand
GACGGGCCGTCACAGGTGGCTTCCATCAGCCGCCGGACCATCCCGACGATACGAAGGAACGGAGGCGACCATGACCAGTGAGGGACACCCCGGGGACCAGGCCGTCACAGCGGTTGTCGCGCCACTCCAGACCATCGAGAAAATCATCCCGTGCGTGGTGCTGACTCGGTTGCGCAACAGTGCAGAGCGGGTCGAAATCCGCACCAATACGGGCAGCTCTGACGAGGATATTGAAACCATGCTGTTGCACCCTGCCGTGCGGCACGTGTGCCGAACGGCGGTAAGAGCGTACTTGCACGAGCAGATACCAGCGCTGGTGAAATGCCTGGTCGAGCAGGCACGTCAAGGCCAAGCGTGGGCCTGGAAAATCCTAGTGGAAACTACTGCCTTTGGCGGGGCTCTGCAGGAAGCGATGCAAGACTCAGGTGCCGGGGAAACGTCAGCGGGGGTTCCCTCCTGCGACTTGGAGTCTGACCTGATGCAAAGCATTCACAAACTGCTTTTCGAGAAACCCGATGATGAGCACAGCGCGGCGAAGGACGCCAGCGCCACAGATCCATCCTGACCCCCTCGCGCTTAGCGCTCTCGCCCTCCTGGGTGAGCGGTCGCATGACTTGCTAGGGGGCCGTTGGGTTGAGAAGTACTTTGGCGCGCGGGCAAGAGTGCAGCTCGTGGATGCGCTGGTCCCGCAATTACTGCACATCCGTGACCGGCGAGGTCAACTGGTTGACCTGCGGCCCAATGCCGCACAGCGGGAATACGTGCGCCGGCGCACCCGGAGGAACATCATCCTGAAAGCACGTCAGGTGGGGCTGACCACCTACATTGCTGCGCGTTTTTTCCTGGCGACGATCCTGCGGCCCGGCACGGTAACTCTGCAGGTGGCCCATACGCTCGAATCAGCGCAGCAGATCTTTCGCATCGTTCACCGCTTCGTCGAGCACCTGGGCCCAACCCTGGGGCACACCCTGGAGACTTCGCGCGCGAACGTCCGGGAGATTGCCTTTGCGGCCATGGACAGCCGCTACATCGTGGACACGGCTGGCAACCGGCATGCCGGCCGGGGCCTCACCATCCACAACCTTCATGCATCCGAAGTGGCCCTTTGGCCAGGCCAGCCACAGGAGACGATGGCGGCTCTGCTAGCCGCTGTGCCATCGGAGGGTTGCGTGGACGTTGAGTCCACACCTCACGGGGTGGGAGGATACTTCCACACCGAGTGGCTCCGCGCCGAACGGAACGAAGGGTTTACCCCGCACTTCTTTCCGTGGTGGATCGAGCCCGCGTACCGCCTTCCCCTGGCCCCCGGGGAGACGCTGGAACCCCTGAGCCCCGAGGAACTGCTGCTGCGAGAGCGCCATGGCCTGACGCGGGAGCACTTGACGTACCGTCGCCACCTGCACTCCACCTATGGGCAGCTTGCACAACAGGAGTTCGCCGAAAGCAGCAGCGAGTGTTTCTTGGTCTCGGGGCGACCGGTCTTCGACCTGGCGGCCATCGGGGCGCGGCTGAGGAGGCTGACGGCGCCACTTCGCACGGAGCACAACGACGCAAAGATGGTGTGGCTTGAACCGCAGCCGGGGCGAAGGTACCTGATCGGCGCGGATGTGGCCGAGGGAGGGGAGCACGGTGACTTTTCGGCCGCCGTAGTGATTGACGCAGACATTGGCCTTGAATGCGCAGAACTGTTCGCCCGATGGCCCATCCACCGGTTCGCCCAGGAATTGGTGGAACTGGGACGCCGGTACAACAATGCGCTGATGGTCGTGGAGAGGAACAACCAGGGGCTTGCGGTGCTTTATGCTCTGGAACATGAATTCGGCTATGGCCCCATCTATCGGCAGACGGGTGCCGCCGGGAACGAACAGCGACTCGGGTGGCTGACCAACGCGCAAACCAAGCCCCTGGCCATCAGGATCCTCGAGACAATGCTGCGCGAGGCTCCGGAGGCCTTTTCCTCTGCAAGGCTGCTCGAACAATGCCGCAGCTACGCGTATCTCGAGAAGGAAACGACGGGGGCCCGTCCTGGAACCCATGATGACCTAGTGATGGCGATGGCCATTGCCCTGGCCGTGCGGGCGCATTCCACAGACATCCAACTCCTAAAGCTGTGAGCGGAGCCGCGGCGCAGGGCTGGGGCCGCTCAGCCGCCTGCCTGTCCTGCAAGCGATGGGGATGCCCGACGTGAGGTGTGTTAGGTGTGTTCCTTGGTTACTTCTTTCGATAGGATACAGACCAGACCAAATGCCGAGAGCCGTGGAGCATATCCGTCGCATGCGCGGGGGCGCCCAGGCCCACCTGATGCGCTGCGATGACGCATTCTATTACGTGGTCAAATTCCAGAACAACCCGCAGCACCCTCGCATTCTGGTCAACGAGTACATGGGCACGCGGCTGGCTGCACGGCTAGGATTGCCCACCCCGCACACGGCGGTGGTGGAAGTGCCTCAGTCTCTGATCGAGTACACGACGGAGCTGGTCGTGCAACTGGGTGC
>JBOGJK010000121.1:0-2412 GCA_050745345.1 Thermoanaerobaculia bacterium | reverse complement strand
GTACTGGACGACGTTGAGCGAAAGATCCGTGGCCGCCGCGGCCGGTGACGAGGCGATCGCGAGAACGCCCGCCGCCAGTGAGGACAGGAATACGCGAGTCTTGCGAACCATGAGTGACCTCTCTCCTTCTCGGATTCGGGCCCGAACGCCGGAAACTGTGCGACGTGCCGGATCGCGAATCGGGATTCAATCACATTCAGGCGCCTCCGGCTGGGCCCGCGGCCGGGGCTTCGGCCATGAAGGCGCTGCGGATCTCGCCCCGGTCTTCCTTGCTGCGCGGCCGGATGCTCGTCAACCCGCTCGTCGGTTCGTGCAGCTCCTTTTCGTCGCGCCGGTCCTCCCGTTTGGCGAGGCCGGCCGCGCGGCGGGAGTTGGACACAGCCGAATCCCCTCCGGGTCCTTGCGTAGACTCGGCGGACATTCCAGAGGAGGAGAGCATGCTGACGCTCCTGTCGAAGCACTGGTGGGTCTTCCTCGTTCGCGGCCTCGCGGCGATCCTTTTCGGCCTGATGGCTCTTGCGTGGCCCGGCCTGACGCTCAAGACCCTGGTGGTCCTCTTCGGAGCCTGGGCCCTCGTGAGCGGGCTCTTCGCGATCGTCGGCGCTTTCTCCGGGCGCAGGGGACAGAAGGACTGGTGGGTCCTGCTGCTGCAGGGCCTCCTCGGTGTCGCCGTCGGCCTTCTGACCTTCCGGGCGCCCGGCATCACGGCGATGTCGATCCTCTGGTACATCGCCTTCTGGTCCATCTTCACGGGCCTCGTCGAGCTGGTGACGGCGATCCGGCTGCGCAAGGAGATTCGGGGAGAAGGGTGGATCATGCTCGCGGGCGCAGCCTCGGCGGCATTCGGCGTGCTGCTCCTGCTCTATCCCGGCGGCGGGGCGCTCGCGCTGATCACGTTGATCGCGGTCTACGCGATCGTCTTCGGCGTCATCCTGTCGGTCGCCGCGTTCCGCCTGAAGAAGCTCCAGCCGCGCCCGGTGGCGGCCTAGGCGGTCCGGTCCGGCGAGACCGTCTGGCGGCCGCCTGGCGCTCGTCGTCCGTTGCCCGATCCGGGTGCTGGCCGCTCGCGGCTATTCGCGCGGGGATACGCGGACCGGGCCTCTTCGGTAGGGCGGGAGCTTCATCCGGCCGCCCCGCGGCTGTGCGGTCGCGGCCACGGCCTCCCTGCACGGAGGAGACGCCGGGGTGCGATCAGGGTGTGGGGAACTCGAAGCTGCCGCCCGAGTCGGGGCCGATCCAGCGGCCGTGGTTCAGGTCGTAGCGCACGCCGATGGCCGTGTACGGAAGGCGGAGGAGGTCGAGGATGGTCAGCAGCATCTTTCCCCACCAGCGATTCTCGGGAACGCCGATCGCGCGGGCCGCCTCGACCACGTTCAAGCCCACTTCCAGTCCGACCTGCCTTTCCTTCAGCTCCGGCACCGCGTACGGGTATCCCTTGGCGCTGTAGGTCAGCGAGAGGAGCAGGAAGCGCGCCGGCCCGAAGCGCCGGTCGAGCCTCCTGGCGAGGCCCGCGAGCTTGAGGTCTGCGGTGTAGATCTCGGTCGTGTAGTCCTTCCCGGTGCCCGTCGGGTCGTAGTACTCGGGCGGGGTTTCGGGGGCGGGCACGACGCCGGCCCGGAAGCCGATCAAGTCGTCCAGGTCATAGCGCGCGAGCACATACGCCGAGGCGGCGCCGATCGCGTCCAGGACCAGGTCTTCGTAGGAGAAGCCGTACTTGTTGGTGCCGTCGCCGATCTCCGTCGCGAGGCCCGCCAGGAACGAGACCCCGGTCGCCAGGCGATAGGACTGCTCCCGGGAGGCGTCGAGCAGCTCATAGACCGCGGTCATCAGCCGGGTGACGCCGTAGAAGGAGACAAAGTGCGACGCTTTGTCGCCGCCGCCCGCGTAGGTGGACTGCCCGAACCACCCCTCCTGGGTGAAGTGAAAGTCGTAGTTCGGGTATTCGCTGAAGGCGTTGTAGGCAGAACCCAGCACCGCCGCGGCGGACGTGGCGCCGATCCAGAAGCGCTTCGGCTGGCGGGTCGGGGGTGCGAAGGCCGGAGAGCCGAGGCCGGCGTCGGGCGCGATGGTGGGCGGGATGGGAAACTGCAGGTCGAGGCGGAAGTCCTCCTTGGCGGGGTGGCTCGCGGCCAGGGCCGGCGCGCTCGATTCCCACAGCCCGAACTCCTCCGGCCGGGCCGCCCCCGGGTCGCGGTCGAGCACCGCTGTGGAGTGAAAGATGCGGAACCCGACCGCCCCGGCGGAGCGGGGCGCGAGAACGGCGGCAACGGTCAGGGCGGCGAGCCGGAGGCCGGGGCGCGCCACGAGGAGCCCTTTTTTCATGACGGACAAGCTTTCTGAGGCCTCCCGGGGAGACATTCTCGGCTCAAGACGCCGGACGATTCAAGTGCCCGGTGTCGCGAGGAGGCAGGG
>JBOGJK010000120.1:0-6440 GCA_050745345.1 Thermoanaerobaculia bacterium | reverse complement strand
CCCGTGAAGCCCACGGTGAACGTGACGCCGCTTCTGGTGTCGCAACGTACGGGAGGCGACACCTGTCCCTTCGCCGCCGCCACGACGGCCGAGGCGACCACGCCCGAACCGCAGGCAAGAGTCTCTCCTTCGATTCCGCGCTCGAAGGACCGCACCGCCAGGTGACCCGGCGCGAGGACCTCCACGAAGTTCACGTTGGTGCCGCCCGGCAGATCGGGATGCCACCGCAGCGGCGGCGCCAGGCGCTCGATCGGGAGATTCGCGAGGTCGCCCTCCACGCAGACGACCAGGTGCGGCACGCCGACCGGCATCGGAGTGCCGGAGGCGGGAAGCCCGTCGCCCCAGACCCGCAGGTCGCTTCCGGGTGCCGGCAGCTCCGGAAGTGTCAGGGTGACGCGCCGGTCGTCGACGCGGGCGGGAATCGGCCCCCACCCGGTCTCGAGCACCGGGTCCGAGGCGGCCAGGCCATGGCGAACAGCGTAGCGCGCGGCGCAGCGCGTGCCGTTGGCGCAGAAGGAGGCGAAGCTCCCGTCGGAGTTTAAGTAGTCGAGGCGAAGCCGCCCCGCGGCGCCCGGCGAGAGGAAGAGCGCGCCGTCCGCCCCGACCGATAGGCCGCGGCGGCAGGCCAGCGTGAGGCGCCGCCGGTCCTCTTCCGAGAGGTCGCGGCCGTCGGCCTCGAAGAGGAGGAAGTCGTTGCCGCCGCCGGCCACTTTCGTGAAGCGGGTGGGGAGCGCCATCGCGCGAATTCTAATTCCCGCCGCGGCGGGTTGAGGCCGGAGCCCGCGCCGGCGGGCAGGAGCATGCGGAAGCCGTGCCCTCCGAACATCTTCCTGCGCTCGACTCCACGCGAGTCGGCGAGCTGGTCGAGGACGAACTCCCTGTGGGTGTCCCGCCTCTCGGCGGCTATATCATCGAACTGGATGGGGGCCCTCGGCTCCATGGTTGGCTCCACTCTCGGCCATTACAGCCTCGAAGAGAAGCTCGGGGCCGGGGGGATGGGCGTAGTCTATCGGGCCAGGGACGCGATCCTGCGCCGCGAGGTCGCGGTCAAGGTCCTTCCCGAGGCTTTCGCGACGGATCCGGAGCGGCTGGCCCGCTTCGAGCGCGAGGCACAGCTTCTCGCCTCTTTGAGCCACCCGAGCATCGGGGCGATCCACGGCCTCGAGGAGTCCGGCGGCGTTCGATACCTCGTCCTCGAACTCGTAGCGGGCGAGACACTCGCCGAACGTCTGGCCGGAGGCCCGCTCCCAGTCGCGGAAGCTGTGGAGGTCTCGCGCCAGATCGCCGAAGCTCTGGAAGCCGCGCACGAGAAAGGGATCATCCACCGCGACTTGAAGCCCGCAAACGTCATGGTCACGCCGGAAGGCAAGGTCAAAGTCCTCGATTTCGGTCTCGCGAAGGCCTTCGGAGCCGAGCCTCCCTCGGCGGATCTGTCCCGCTCCCCGACCGTCACCTCTCAGGGCACGCGTCAAGGCGTCATCCTGGGAACGGCCGCCTACATGAGCCCGGAGCAGGCGCGAGGGAAAGCGCTGGACAAGCGGACCGATATCTGGTCGTTCGGCTGCGTGCTGTACGAAGCTCTTACTGGGAGGCCGGCTTTCGCGGGAGAGACGGTCTCCGACACGATGGCCGGGATTCTGGCCCGGGAGCCCGAATGGGAGCGCCTGCCGGAAGCCGCGCCATCAAGCCTGCGAAATCTGCTGCGGCGTTGCCTGCGGAAGGACCCCCAGCGGCGCCTGCGCGACATCGGCGACGCGCGCATCGAGTTGGAAGACGCCCTGAGCAAAGCGGCGGAGACCGAGGCTCCCGCGGCGGCACGGTCCTCCGCGGCGAGAGTGGCGGCCGGCGCGCTGGCGGGCCTCGTGCTGGGGGCGTCGGCCGCATGGATCGCAGCATCGCGCCTCGGCCGACAGGGGGCGGCGGCCGCGCCCATCGCCCGGTTTCGCATCGCCCTTCCGGCAAGAGCGACCATATTCACAGGCGTCCCTTCGGTCGCGCTCTCATCAGATGGCAGCCTCCTCGCTTTCGCTGCGCAGAGCGGAGGGCAGAGGCAGCTCTACCTGCGCCGGCTCGATGAGCTCGAGGCCAAACCGATCCCCGGAACCGAAGGGGGAATCGAACCTTTCTTCTCACCCGACGGCGAGTGGATCGGCTTCTGGCATACAGCGAGCCGCACGTTGAAGAAGGTGGCATTGAGCGGCGGCGCCCCGGTGACGATCTGCGAGACGGAGGTCGTCTACGGGGCGAGCTGGGGGGAGGATGGCTCGATCGTTTTCTCCCCGACCATCCCGGGCGGGCTCGCGCGAGTTTCGGCAGACGGCGGCAGACCGGAGCCCCTGACGAAGCTCGACCTCGAAAAGCAGGAGCGAGACCATCGCTACGCGCAGATCCTGCCGGGCGGGAAGGCCGTCCTGTTCACCATCGGCTACTCGGATATCGAGAGCTACGACGACGCCCGTATCGCGGTGCAGTCGCTCGAAACCGGAGAACGAAAGATCCTGGTCGAAGGAGGAACTCTTGGGCGTTACTCGCCTTCCGGGCACCTGCTTTACGTCCGGGCGGGGAACCTGCTGGCGGTCCCCTTCGACCTCGCGAGGCTCGCCGTGACCGGGTCTCCGGTGCCGGTTCTCAAAGGCGTGTTCGAAAGCGTCAACCCGGGGTCCGCCCATTTCGATGTGACCCGTAACGGGTCGCTCGTCTACGTGCCCGGCGGCCCCGAAGGCGCCGAGCGCACGGTGGTCTGGGTGGACCGTCAGGGAAAGGCCGAGCCTCCCCTCCTGCCGCAACGCGCGTACCTGCACCCACGCATTTCTCCCGACGGGAAGCAACTCGCCATCGAGATCGAAGGACCCAAGCACGATTGCTTCCTCTACGATTTCGCGCGTGACGTGCTGACCAAAGTGACATTGGACGGACTGAGCCACTGGCCGCTCTGGACGCCGAAGGGAGACCGGCTGACCTTCCGCAAATGGACCGGGGTGTTCAGCATGTGGTGGATGCCTGCAGACCGGAGCGCTCCAGAAGAGCGGCTGACGACGGTCGGGTCCAGGCAGAGCCCCGCCTCGTGGTCGCCCGACACCAGAGTCGTCGCGTTCACGCAGGTCGATCCGGCCACGGGTCCCGATGCCTACGTGATGGACATGGCCGACCGCCGGCCGCGGCCGCTGGCCCGGTCGAAGTTCGCGGAAGGCTCGCCTCGGTTTTCCCCCGACGGAAAGTGGATCGCCTACACCTCGAACGAGTCCGGCCGCAACGAGGTCTACGCGCAGCCGTATCCCGGCCCAGGCCCGAAGATCCAGATCTCGAACGAAGGAGGGACGGACGCGGTCTGGAATCCGAGCGGCGGCGAGCTCTTCTACCGCAACGGGGACAAGATGATGGTCGTCGCCGTGACGACCTCCGCGACACTCACGGAGTCACGGCCGAGAGCGCTCTGGGAAGGACACTACTCGCACGGCACGAGCGCTTCCTGCGGGGCTCCCGGCCCGACCTCATCCAACTACGACGTCACGCCCGACGGAAAGCGGTTCATCATGATCCGGGACAGCGACCAGGATGCCACGCCTACAGAAGTGAACGTCGTGCTGCACTGGTTCGGCGAGTTGCAACGCCTCGCGCCGGCGAAGAAGAGCTGATCTCGCGTCTCGGCCTCAGGGTTGCGCGCGGCCCGTCCCGAGCCGCGGGTCTCGATGCCTCCTCCTGACTCCCGGCACGCGGTCCCTCAGAACGGCTCGGCGACCGCCTCCGGAGACGGCGGGCCCACGTTGCCCGTGGCGTCCACGGCGCGCACGCTGTAGCGGTAGCGTCTGCCCGAAGGCACCGACGGGTCCGTGTAGAAGGTGTCCGGAACGGGCCCGCCGGTGAGCCGCACGGGCGGCTGCTCCCCTTCCGCGCGGAAGACGAGATACCCCACGACGTCGGCCGAGGCAACCGCGTCCCAGACCAGGCGCACCAGGTTCGTCTCGGAGAGCGCGTCGAGGCGCGCCGGGGCGGGCGGCGGATAGACGTCGCGGTAGTCGATCGCGGCCTCCTCGGCGGGAGGTCCCTCGACCCGGGGCTTGCCGGGAGGCGTCCCGCGGATCGTGTAGAGATAGGAGACGCCGTAGCCCACGGCGGTGTCGATGTAGGAGGTCCCCGCGGCCGGCGCCGCGTTGAGCGGCCGGTCGTACTCCTCCTGCGACGGAAAACGCCGGTAGACGAAGTAGCCGCCGATCTCGGCCGGACGGCCGAGCAGGTCCTTCTCGGGTGGCGTCCAGTCGAGGCAGATGCGGCCCTCTTCGGCCGTGATCGCGTCGATCCGCGGAGCGCCCGGCGGCACGTCCGGCGCGAGGATGGCGATGTTGGAGAGCGGGCTTCGCTCGCCGTTTCGCCGCACGGAGACGACGGCGTAAGCGAGCGGCGGGGCGCTACCCTTCGCCAGCAGCGCGAGGAGCGGGTCGCGATACACGACACTCGCCCCGAGCGAGTGCTCCCCGAGGGAGGAGGCCGGGAGCGCCGCCACGGAGCGCGCCTCGCGGTAGAAGGTTTCCTCGGCCAGGCGGGCGGCCTGCGCCGCGCGGCGCGCCGCGGCGGCGGGAGCCTCGTCCGTGCGCGCTCCGGAGGCGGAGCCGGCGACGGGGGCCGCGAGCGTCGGGCCTGCCCCGACGACACGGTAGACCTCGATCGAGGCGAGGTCCGTCAGCGGGGCCCCGGTCAGGAGACGGTCGGGGTAGGAGAAGGTCAGGACCGCCTCGGCTCCCTCCTGCTCGATCGAGAGGTCCGAGACGGCGCGCGGCCCGCGCGGCAGCGGCGGTTGCGGGTCCCCCTTCTTGCCGCAGGCGGAAGCCCCCAGCAGAAGCAAGAGTAGGAGAAGGAACGGGGTCTGCCGGCTCGCGCCCCGGCCGCGAAGCACGCTCAGCGAAACGCTGTCGACTGCCGACCGCCGACCGCCGACTCCCTCACAGCACGTACCGCGACAGGTCCTGGTCTTTCACGAGATCGGAGAGCGCCTCCCGCACGTCCTCGACCTCGATCGCGATCTTGCGGCCGGCGTTCTCGGGACCCGCGAAGGAGATCTCCTCGAGCAGGCGCTCCAGGATCGTGTGGAGGCGCCGGGCCCCGATGTTCTCGAGCGCGCGGTTGACGCGCTCCGCGTCCCGCGCGATCTCGCGGACCGCGTCCTCGGAGAACTGCAGGTCCACGTCTTCGGCTCCGAGCAGCGCCCGGTATTGCTTGAGCAAGGCGTTCTCCGGTTCCGTCAGGATCCGGACGAAGTCCTCCTCGGTCAGGGAATCGAGCTCCACGCGGATCGGGAAGCGGCCCTGCAGCTCCGGGATCAAATCCGAGGGCTTGGAGACGTGGAAGGCCCCGGCCGCGATGAAGAGCACGTGGTCGGACTTCACGAACCCGTACTTCGTGTTGACGGAGGTGCCCTCGACGATCGGCAGGAGGTCGCGCTGGACGCCTTCGCGCGAGACGTCGGGCCCGCGCCCGGACTCGCGCCCGGCGACCTTGTCGATCTCGTCCAGGAAGACGATGCCCGAGGACTGCGCCCGCTCGACCGCCTCGCGCGCCACCTGCCCCGGGTCGACCAGCCGCCCCTCCTCCTCCGCCTGCAGGATCTCGCGCGCCTCGGCGACCGAGGTCTTGCGGCGCTTCTTCTTGCCGCCGAAGAGGCCGGGGAGCATCTCCTTGACGTTGATGTCCATCTCCTCGACCCCCTGGTTCGTCACGATCTCGAAGGAGGGGAAGGTCTTGTCGGCGACCTCGACCTCGACCATGCGGTCCTCGAGCTTGCCTTCGCGCAGCATGGCCCGCAGCTTCGCCCGCGTCTCCTCCGCCTCGCGGTCGGGCAGCGCCGGCAGCAGGAGCTCCAGCAGCCGCTGCTCCGTGCGCGCGCGGGCGCGTTCCCGGATCTCCAGCGTCTTCTCGTCGCGCACCATCTGAACGGCGACCTCGGTCAGGTCCCGCACGATCGACTCGACGTCGCGGCCGACGTAGCCGACCTCGGTGAACTTGGAGGCCTCGACCTTGAGGAACGGCGCGCCCGCCAGCCGCGCGAGGCGCCGCGCGATCTCCGTCTTGCCCACACCCGTGGGCCCGATCATCAAGATGTTCTTCGGCAGGATCTCGCGGGCCATTTCCGGCTCGAGCTGCTGCCGGCGCCACCGGTTGCGCAGCGCCACGGCGACCGCCTTCTTGGCCTTCTTCTGGCCGACGATGAACTTGTCGAGCTCCACGACGATCTCGCGCGGTGTGAGAGACGCGGAGGCCTTGCGAGTCTCCTCGGCGGCCCTCTCGCCGGGCATCAGGAAGACCATTTCGAGCACCTCGGGAGGCCCATTGTCGCCACGCAGAATAGCAGAGGGGGCGGTCGAGTCGGCAGTCGACAGTCAGCAGCCGAGCGCGCGGCCGACTGCGGACTGCGGACGGTCGACTGTTGACTCCCTCAGATCTCCTCC
>JBOGJK010000119.1:0-3598 GCA_050745345.1 Thermoanaerobaculia bacterium | reverse complement strand
GAGAGGCCAAAAGGCGACGGAAGGAGATAGAATCGCTGAGGAAGCCATGACCAAGATCGAGACACTCGAAAAGGAGATCGAGCAGCTGTCGCCCGAGGAGCTGCGGGCGTTTCTGCGCTGGTTTGCGGAGTTCGACGCGGAGCTCTGGGACCAGGAGCTTGAGCGTGATGTGGCCGCCGGGAAACTCGATCGGTTGGCCGACGCGGCGGTGGCGGCGCACAAGCGAGGCGAAGGCCGAGACATTTGAGGCATCATGCGACGCCGGAATTCTGGCGGTTTTCGATCAGTTGCCTGAAGCGGTGCGCGACCAGGCTCGGCGCAATTTCGAACTTCTCAAGGGCGATCCTCGACATCCGTCTCTGCGATTCAAGCAGATTGGGCACTTCCGGTCCGTCCGAGTCGGTCGACGATACCGGGCCTTGGGTGTCGAGGTGTCGGACGGCATCTCCTGGTTCTGGATCGGCACGCACGCCGAGTACGACCGGCTCATCGGGTAGTCGGCCGTCGCCTCCTAATGCAGCTTCCAGAGGCTGGGCATCGTCGGATCGCCCGGGAAGAGAGGCGCTCCGGAGGACTCGCGCCGGAGTCCTTCCAGCGGTTCCCGGCCGGCAAGGCCGTCTCGGCTGCGGCGCCGATTCCGGAACTCCTCCGCCGAGAGACGCGGGGCATCCCGCAGGTCCCACACGATCAAGTGTAGCCAGTAGGCGGCCATGCTGACCACCGTGCGCACGGCCTCCAGCTGCGCCTCCGCTTCCTCGAAGGTCGCGGCGCGCTCGAGACGGTCGTGCCGGTACGCCTCGAAGATCGCGCGGGCGCCCGAGGGCCCGTGGCAGAGGAGAAGCTCGAACACCGAGGTCCCGCCCCATGGGTCCGGTGTGGAGCCCGACCAGCGCAGGAACTCCGCGATCGCGCGCCGCCAGGCGCGGCTCTGGAAGACCGGGAGCCGCGAGACCGCCTGCAAGTCGATACCCTTGGCGCGCTCGAGCGCCCCCACGCGCTTCAGCAGATGCGCGATCGAGGGGAGAAAGTCGGGCAGATCGGGCTCGCCCATACCGCTATAGATTCACGCTTTGCCCTCCGGGTCAAGCCCCCCGGGCCGCCCCGGGCCATAGAATGGGCGCCCGGAGGCGAGGTCCTGGCCACCCTGCGCTTGGTTCCTTCGATTCGGTACGAGAGCGATCTGCTCGTGCCGATCTCGTACTACCCGCAGCTGCGCGTGCCTCCGGGCGTCCCCGTGTGGGAGCCAAAACCCATCCCCTTCGGCCGGATGTCGCAGCTGGCGCACGACAAGCTTCCCGCGCCGGCCGGCCTGACGGTCCCCTCGTCTCTCTCGGTGAAGCTGCAAGGCTCCTGGAAGCAAACCGGGGCGTCCCCGGCCCGGTGGCAGTTCCAGGGAGGGGATCTCCTGCTGGAATCCAGGCTCGCCGTCTACATCATCGACGAATTTCGTCCGGTCAAGAAGCTGTTCGAGCTGATCATGAGCCACGAGCTCCTGCACGTGCAGGACGCAATCGACATCCTGACGCGGTACATGCCCGAGGAGGTCCCCAGGGACGAGTACGTCAAGAAGTACCTCCTGGAGGCGCAGCCGGTCGATGACGCGATGTATCGAAACTGGCTCCAGGGGCAGCGCTTCGAGCAGTACGTCCGCGACATCTGGGGCCTCGAGTGGAACCGCCGCGGCGAGGCGCGCGACTCCGGGCCCGTCTACGAGCGTTACAAGCTCGAGGTCGCCAAGCTGCTGCCCAGGACGTAGGCCGGCTCAGCCCCGCTCGGGACGGCCGAGCCAGAAGAGCAGCCCCAGCGCGGACCAGCCGAGGAAGGCGACCCACTCCGCCAGCGTGAAGCTTCCGGCCACCCACGGAAGGGTCTTCATCGCGATGACGGCCGCCGAGACGGCCGCACCCGCCCAGGCCATCGCGCCCCCGAAGTCGAAGGCCGGCCGCCCGGCCCGGCGCGCCCGCCCCCGCTCGGCCAGACACGTCGCGAGCCACCCCACGGCGACCGCGAGCGACCCCACCTCCGAGACGGGGATCAGGAGGGCATCTCCCAGAAACGCGGCCGCGCCGGACAGCAGCGCCATGAGGAGAATCGCGTTGGCGGGAGTCCCATGAGCGGGATGCACGCGGCCGAGCGCCCGATGGACGAGGTCCCGCTTTCCGATGCCGAAGAGCAGCCGCGTCGCCGCCACGAAGTTGCCGTTGAAGATCTTGATCAGCGAGAGGAAGGCTGCAAAGAGGATCCAGCGGGAGATGGCCCGCGAGGAGAACGCCTGCTCGAAGGCTGCCTCCGTGCCCAGGTGCTCGGAGACGAGCGTCTTCCAGGGGAAGACGAAGGAGACGGCAAGGATGATCGTCACGTAGAAGAGGCAGCCGATCACCGCGGCGGCCATGATCGCGCGGCCGAAGTGGCGCGGATCGAAGCCCGCCCGCGCCTCCTCGGATTCTTTTCCGACCGACTCGAAGCCAGTCATGAAGTACGGCACGATCTGCAGCACGAGCAGGATCGAGAGCGCCGCGCCTCCCGCCCCCGGCCGCGCGAAGAGCGGCTGGAGGTTCGCCGCGTCCGCACGCGCGAAACCCATCGCCGTGAAGACCGCGAAGATCGCGAGCAGCCCGAAGGTCATCGCCTTCTGGAAGGCCGCGCTCGGCCGGATGCCCCGAAAGTTGACCCACGCGATCGCGGCGGTCAGCAGGAGACCCACGGCCAGGCGCGGCAGCGTGATCGTCTTGCCCGCGATCGTGTAGAGGGGGATCGCGTTGAACTCCGGAAAGAGGCGCGCGAGGAGGTTCCCGACGGCGACCGCCTCCCACGGGCAGACGATCGCGTAAGCGAGCACCATGGTCCACGCCGCCGCGAAGCTCGCGGGGGCCGGGAAGACTCCTTCGGCGTACGCGATCTCCGCACCGGCGTCGGGCACCTCGCGCACCATCCGGCCGTAGGTCGCCGCGACCGGCAAGAGCAGGATCCCGCCGAGTAGGAAGCCCAGCGCGGCTCCGCCCGGGCCTCCCCGCGCCAGCCAGTCGTCCATCAGCACGACCCAGCCCACACCCACCATCGTCCCGAAGCCGAAGGTGAAGTACTCGGTCAGCGTCAGCGTGCGAACAAGATGAGCCGTGTCGCGCTTCATTGATGGAGGAGTCGGGATAGTCTAAATCGCGAATGCGCACTGCCCGGCCCCGCGGAGCAAGCGGCGCGAGAAAGAAGCTCGAGCTCTCGCGGCGCACGCGCCCGTTCCAGGAGTCGGTCATCCGTGAGATGACGCGCCTGGGCGCCGAGGTGGGAGGCGTCAACCTCGCGCAGGGGCTTCCGGACTTCGACCCGCCGCCGGAGCTCGTGGCGGCCCTGCGGCGCGCCATCGACGAAGGACACCACCAGTACACCTTCACCTGGGGGGACGAGGCGTTCCGGCGGGCCGTCGCGGAGAAGTACGACCGCTTCAACGCGATGAAGGCCGACCCCGACACGGAGGTGACCATCACCTGCGGCGTCTCGGAGGCGGAAGTCGCCGCGGTCCTCGCGCTGACCGAGCCGGGAGACGAGGTCGTGATCCTCGAGCCGTGGTACGAGAACTACCTGCCGGCCTGCGTGCTGGCGG
>JBOGJK010000118.1:0-2928 GCA_050745345.1 Thermoanaerobaculia bacterium | reverse complement strand
ATCCGAAGACGCTCTACGCCGGCACGTGGCGGCAGGCCTTCCGCACGAAGGACGGCGGGAAGACCTGGGCCCGGATCGCCGAGGGGATGGTGCTGGACGCGACGGTCTACGCCTGGGACTTCGATCCCGGGCAGCCAGGCGACATCTGGGTCTCGACCTGCGGCTGGGTTTACCGCAGCCAGAACGGGGGCGACCGCTGGACCCGCTTTCAGCAGGGGTTCACCAACCGCCGCTCGCACGCCGTGCGGCGCGATCCGACGCGCCCCGGTGTGGTCTACGCCGCGACGGTGGGAGGGCTTCATCGCTCGACGGACTCCGGAAAGTCGTGGGCGCGAGTCTCGCGCGACTCGCTCGTCGTGACGGCGCTCGCGGTGGATCCGCGCACGGGCCGCCTCTACGTCGGCACGGAAGGGGAGGGAGTCTTCACCTCCGACGACGCCGGCGTGACCCTCGAGCGCGGGGCGACGGGACTGGCCGAAGGTCGGGTGGCAGACCTCGTTGCCGACCCCAACGACCCTTCGCGCGTCTACTTCTTCCGCGCCTACGGCGGCCAGGAGAGCGGCGTCTGGGTCGCCGAAGGAATGAAGGTGCGCCGTGTGTCGCAGGACGCGCTGCCGCCTTCGGCCTCGCTGACGGCGTTCCGCGACGCGGAAGGCAGGACCGTCTTGATGCTCGCGTCGGCCGCGGGGCTGCGCCTCTCGCGCGACGGTGGCGTTCGATGGACTGCGCCCGCGGCGCCGCCACCCGGCGCGCCGGTCGCCCTCTTCGGAGCCCCGTACCGCGCGCCGCTGCTCGTGACCTCCGAGGGAGTCTTCCATGTGGGCGATGGCGGGCAGTCCTTCACGGCCGTGGGCGGGGCTCCTTCGGGTCTTGTCGCGGCGGAGCTTCTGGCCGGGCCAGACGGAACCCCCGTACTGGAAGTGAAGACGGCGGACACCGACTTGCGCTGGGACGGCCGCAGTTGGAGCGGCCGGCGCCGGGCGGTCTTGTCCGGCGGCAGATTCCTCGCCGAGTCGGGCGCCGCCTCATCGGCGACGGCCTGGAGCTCGCTTTCGGAGGTGGGCGGCAAGCTCGTCTGGGAGGAAGGACCGCGCCGCCTCGCGCTGTCGAGCCCCCGCGAGGGCCTCGCCCTGGCGGCCGCCGCCGCGGCCCCCGGCGGAAGAATCTACGTCGGCACGACCGGCGACGGGCTCTACCTCTTCGAGCCGTAGGGGATCGTCCGGAAGAACCACCACCGCTGCTCGTCGTGCTTGAGGAGCAGCAGCTCGAGCTCGTTCTTGTCGAGGAAGATCCCCTCGCAGGCCGGGCACCGGTCCGCCTGGGTCCCGGAGATCGTGTGGGGGCGCATCTGGGCGCCGCAGGCGGGGCAGGGGCGGCGGCGGGCGCCTTCGAGCGCCGCCGCCGCTTCGGCGGCGCGGCGCTTCTGCGCGGCCTCTTCGAGGAGCTTGCGCCGCTGCCGGGCCGCTTCGATCAGCTCCGGCTCGTGCTGCCGGAACCAGCCGTACTCCCTCTCGCGCCGAAGTTTTTCGGTGTTCCAGTGCTCCCCGGTCAGGTCGGGCCTGCGCATGGACTTGCAGCGTGCCGGAACGGCGTCTCGATCCTAGCAACGGAGCGGGCCTCGCGTCCATTCCGGAGCGAGGCAGGCGCGGCGCGGCGGGCTACGGGATCTCGGCCAGGGTGATCACCGACCCGACCTCCACGCCCTCCTTGGCCACCAGGCCGCCGCCGATTTCGAGCACGATCGTGGCGGGCACGTCCGGCCCGTAGTTCGGGCAGGGGTCGGAGCGGCAGGGGGGGGTGTTGGCGGAGACGAAGAGCACCTTGCCGCCGGCATCCATCCAGATGATGTCGAGGGGGATCATGGTGTTCTTCATCCAGAAGTGGTGGGGTCCGGCCTCGGGGAAAGGGAAGATCATGCCGGTGCGCGGGGGGAGGCTCTCGCGGTACATCAGGCCTCGGGCCTTCTCCTCGGGGGTCCGCGCGACTTCGACGGAGTAGCTGGCTCCCGAGGGCATTACGACGCGGGGTCCGGTGACGGCGGGCGTCGGAGTGGGTGTCGGGGAGGACCTGGGAGCCGCGCCGCAGGCCGAGGCAAGCAGAAGAAGGAGTGTACGCAGGCCGAGGCGGCCCCTCAACTCCCGCCTGCCTCCCGCGCCTGCGGCTCCTCGTACAGGTCTTCTTTCTTTACGAGGTTGTATTTCTTGGCGTAGTAGCGGAAGGAGCGGAAGGACATGCGCAACAGCTCCGCGGCCTTCGTCTGCACGCCATCGCAGCGGTCGAGGGCCTCGCGCATCAGGCGCTTGCCGACCGCCTCGAGGTAGGCCTCGAGGTTGATCCCCTCGGCCGGCAGGCTCTCGAAGTCGGGCACGCGGGTCCGCACCCCGAGCGCGATCGCCTCGGGCAGGCTCGAGACGTTCAGGACCGGTCCGGCCTCGAGCGCCACCGTGCGCTCCAGAGTGTTTTCGAGCTCCCGCACGTTGCCCGGCCAGGGATAGGCCTCGATCAGCCGCATCGCCTCCGCCGAGATCTTCTTCTCGGAGATCCTCTGCTCTTTGCATACCTTGGCGATGAAGTGCTGCGTCAGGGGCGCGATATCCTCGGCGCGAGAGCGCAGGGGGGGCAACGCGATCGGGATGACGTTGATCCGGTAGAAGAGGTCCTCGCGGAACTTCCCCTGCGTGAGGAGCTCGGCCAGGTCTTTGTTGGTGGCGGCGATGATCCGCACGTCCACACTGGTCTCCTCGTTGCCGCCGACCTTGCGGATCAGCTTCTCCTGGATCGCGCGCAGGAGCTTGACGTTCTTCGTGGGGGAGTTCTCGGAGATCTCGTCCAGGAAGAGGGTGCCGCCGTCCGCCTCGGCGAAGTGTCCGCGCTTCTCCTTGACGGCCCCGGTGAACGCCCCGCGCTCGTGGCGGAAGAGCTCCGACT
>JBOGJK010000117.1:0-4159 GCA_050745345.1 Thermoanaerobaculia bacterium | reverse complement strand
GTCCATATCGAGCCTCGAGAACTCGATCGGGAGCCCCGGAAAGCGGGTCTTGAGGCTCCGCTCGGCCCGGCGCAGGAATGTCGGGACGATCTCCGTGAAGAGGTAGCGCCCGATCCGGGAGAGCTCGCCGTCCCGCGCGAGCCGCTCGGCCACCGCGATCGCGGCGGAGCCGCAGCCCCCGCCGATCTCGAGGACTGTTGCGGGATCGAGGGGCAACGACCGCGCCACCGCTTCGGCGCCCAGCCGGTTGTTGATCTGGTAGAGCAGGTTGTCGTTGGAAAAGTAGTCGAACCACAGGGGCAGCCGCGCCGGCGAGAAGAGGATCTCCTCGCCCGTCTTCTCTCCCCGCAGGAACTCCGGGACGTGGTCGATCATGGCGCGAACGACCGAGAACGCGGGGAGCGACGTCGGGTCGGCCGCCCGCGCGAGCGCCTCGGCGCGATCGGGGTCGCCGACGGGAAGCGGCTCCCGCAGCCGGTAGGCGGGCCCGGCCTCCCCGGCCGCGACTTCGAGGTACCCCTCGGCGGCGAGCTTTCGAAGAAACCAGGCGACGGGCGCGGCCGCGCGCGGCGACCAGCTCTTCGCCCGGATCAGGCTGGCGGCCGTCGCGCCCTCGCGTAGAAGGGGAGACAGGTCGAGCTGCCGCACGAGCGTCAGAAGCATGTCCACCGTGAAGCGGTCGAAGTGCTCCGAGCAGAGGATGAAGGCGGGGGTGAAGAGGGCGCGGATGTCGGGGTCGGGGATGCGGGCCAGAAGCTCGGGCAGCTCCTCGGTGCGCGTGGTCACCCGGGGATTGTACGTTGGGCGACCGCCTGTAAACTTGGAGCCATGAAGCTCCGGCCACGCCTGCTCGCCCCGCTCGTGGCCGCCGTACTGGCTCTGCCCGCGCTCGGGGCGGAGGCGCCGCGCGTGGTGATCCTCGGGTTCGACGGTGTCGACTCGCAGGTCGTCGAGCAGATGCTCGCGGCCGGCCGCCTCTCGAACCTGGCAGCCCTCCGGCGGCGCGGGGGCTACTCGCCTCTGACCCCCACCGTGCCGGCGCAGACCCCGGTCTCCTGGGCCACCTTCACGACCGGGCTCGACCCGGGCGGACACGAGATCTTCGACTTCCTGAAGCGGAACCCGGCCGACCGGGTGCCCACCTTCGCTGTGGCGGAAGAGACGACGGCGCCGATCCTCTTCGGCCAGTCCAACCCGGTCGTGCTCGGGCTCGCCGCGGCGTTGCTCTTCTGGATCGCCGGGGCTCTCCTCTTCCTGCGCCGCCGACGGCTGCTGCCGTTTCTCCTCTTCGACACGGCCGGCGTCCTCGCCTTCCTCGGCGTCTTCTTCGCGGTAAGGGCCTGGCTTCCGGCAACGCGCCCCGCGGTCAAGAACAACCGTCGCGGAGAGACCTTCTGGAGCGTGGCGGCAGCCCGCCCCGCGGCTGTCCTGCGGATGCCCGTGACTTTCCCGCCCGAATCGTTCCGGGAGGGAAAGCTCCTCTCCGGCCTCGGTGTACCCGACCTCTCCGGCCGCATCGGAAAACCCGCCTTCTACACGTCGGACCCGTTTTTTGCCCCGCGCGAGGGGAACGATTTCTCCATCGAGCTCGTGCGCCTCGAGTCGAACGTGGGGACGGTCTCGACCAGGCTCGTCGGCCCTCCCGGAAAGCCCTTCGGACGCGAGGGCTCGATCGAGCTGCCGATGACGCTGACCGTCTCGCCCGCGCGCGACCGGCTGACCGTCGAGCTCGCCGGGCAGAAGGTGGAGCTTTCGCCCGGCGGCTGGAGCGGCTGGGTCTCGACTCCCTTCCGCGTCAACCCGCTCGTCACCGTACACGGATACGCGCGCCTGCACGCCGAGAAGGTGAATCCCGAGATCGCCCTCTACGTCTCGCCGATCCAGTTCGATCCGGAGAGGCTCCCGCCGGGCTTCGCGCTTTCGTCGCCCCGGGGATTCGCCAGGGAGCTGCTCCAGAAGTTCGGGCGCTACAAGACGATGGGCTGGGCGATCGACACCTGGTCGATCCAGTCGGGGACGCTTTCCGAGGCGGGCTTCCTCCAGGACGTGGCGGACACGGTCGCCCAGGAGCGGCGCATGCTTCAGGCCCTGCTGGCGGAGCGCTCGCGCCTGCTCTTCCAGTACTTCGAGTTCACCGACCGGGTGGGGCACGTCTTCTGGCGGCTGCGCGACCCCGAGCACCCCGCCTACGACGCCGCTCTGGCGGCGCGCTACGGAGACGCCGTCGAGAAGTCGTACGAGACGATGGACGCGCTGGTGGGGGAGGCGGTCCAGGCGCTCTCGCCGCAGGACGTCCTGATCGTCCTCTCCGACCATGGCTTCGCGACCTGGCGCCGCTCGGTCAACTACAACTCGTGGCTGGTCGAGAACGGCTACCTCGTCCTCAAGGGGGGAGCCGAGCGCAAGAGCCTGGAAGCCCTCTTCTCGCGGGGCCAGTTCTGGGAGTCGGTGGACTGGGGCAAGTCCCGCGCCTACGCGATGGGGCTCGGGGACGTCTACGTCAACCTGCAGGGACGGGAGGAGGGAGGGATCGTGCCCCCCGGCGCGCCGTACGAGGCGCTGCGCGACGAGCTCATCGCCAGGCTCGAGGCCCTGGAAGACCCGAAGAACGGGCAACGAGCCGTCTCCCGCGTCTTCAAGCGGGAGCAGGTGTACCGGCGGTTCGATCCCCGGCTGATCCCCGATCTGATCGTGACCAACCGCCCCGGGTACCGCGTGTCGTGGCAGGCCTCGCTCGGCGTGCCGACGGAGAGCGTCTTCGAGGACAACCGCGACGTCTGGTCGGGCGACCACTGCTCGCTCGATCCGGACCTGGTCCGCGGCGTGCTGTTCGCCTCGAAGCCGTTTCGCGCCAGTCCCGTTCCGGGCATCGCCGACGTGACGGCTTCGGTTCGGGCGCTGCTCGGGGCCTCCCCCGTCGCAGAGGCCGCGGGGCAGACTCTCTGGTGAGCGGGGAGGGCGCGCGGATGCCGCGTTCGCCGCTGCCGGTACTCCTTTCCGCCGCGCTCTGTCTGCCGGCGGCGCTCTTCGCGCAGACCCCCTCGTCGCAGGCCGAGCGCGAGGCGGACCTGGCGCGGATCCAGGCGCGCATCGCGGCGCTCGAGAGGAAGCTCGCGGAGAGCGAGAAGAACGTCGCCACGGCCGAGGAACAGTTGAGGCGCCTGGACTGGAGGCTGGAGCTCGCGACGGAGGAGAACCGGGGACTCGCCGCGCGCCGCGAGGAGCTCGCCCAGCGCCTCTCGCTGCTCTCTTCGGAGCGCGGGGCCGCCGCCGCCGCCGCCGAGAAGAGCCGGCGGGCCCTGGTGGCGCGCGCCCGCGTGCTGCACCGCTTCGGGCGTTTCGGGTACTTCCGGATCCTGCTCGAGGCGCGCGATGTGAACGCCTTCCTCGCGGGGGTGGACCGGCTCGACGCGCTCGCGCGGCGAGACGGGCAGCTGCTGGCCCGGGATCGGGCGGCGCGGGAGCGTCTGTCCGCGGACCTTGTCCGCGAGCAGGCGGTCAAGAAGGAGATCGACCAGCTCTATGCCCGGAGCCGGCGCGAATCGGTGCGGATCGCCGTTTTGAGGCAGGAGCGTGAGCGGTTCCTCGAGCGGCAGCGGCGTTTTGCCGTCTCCGGGCGCGAGGAGGTGGTCAGCCTGACCGACAAGGCCGCCCGGCTCGAGCGGCTGCTCGAAGCGCTGTCCCGCGGCTCGAGCGAGGAGCCCACGAGCCCCTCGGGCAGCATCCGTCCGTGGAAAGGAGTTCTCGACTGGCCGGCTCGCGGAGCGCTGGTGGAGACGTTCGGACGGCACCGGCACCCGAAGTTCGACGCCTGGACGTTCTCCAACGGCATAGCCGTTTCGCTTCCGGAGTCGACACCGGTGCGCGCCGTCTACACCGGGAAGGCGGTCTACGCGCAGTGGCTGGCGGAGTATGGGAACCTGGTCATCCTCGACCATGGAGACGGGGTGCTGACCCTCTACGCATGGCTGCGAGCGGTTTCCGTCGTCCCCGGGACCTACGTGCCGGTCGGCACGGCCGTGGGGCTGGCGGGCGTGGGCCCGGGGCGCGAGGAACCCGGCGTCTACTTCGAGGTCCGGGACCGCCAGAAGGCGCAGGACCCCGTGGCCTGGCTGCGTTGACATCGGATGGCCGACAGCTTCTGCGGTGTTACCATCGC
>JBOGJK010000116.1:0-2235 GCA_050745345.1 Thermoanaerobaculia bacterium | reverse complement strand
ATGGTCGTCCAGCCCTGCGAGAGGAAACACTTGACCAACATGCGCGCCTCCACCTCGGACCAGGCGATTCGTTTGACACCGGCGCGAGAGTTGAATATCGAGCAGGCGATCGAGTGGATCAACGACGATGAGCTCGTGGAGGTCACGCCGGCCGCCATCCGGGTGCGCAAGCGCATTCTCGACCACAGCAAGAGAAAGAAAGAAGGCAGGGGCGAAGCGTGACTCGTCGGCCGCAGCCGTCAAGCCAAGAGGGCGCCGAAAAGGCGCCTCACCTCCGTTTCCCGCTGCGCGCGGCGGCAAGCCAGATCCCCCCGGCCAGAGCGATCGGCAGAGGCAGAAAGCGGAAAGCCGTTGCCAGAGAGGTCGCGTCCGAGAGCGCGCCGATCAGGGGTGGCGAGGGAACGTCTCCCAAGAGATGAATGGCCAGAATCGAGAGGGCGACGGCGGTGGCCCGTTCGGTCGGGCGGACCAGGTTGACGATGGCCGAGTTGATCGGCCCGGTCGAGGCGAAGAGAAGCAGCTCCGTGACGACGATTGCGGACATGTTGACGGCCCGCTGCGGGGCGACAAATGCCACGAGCGCGACAGGCGCCGCGGCGAGCGTCGCCCAACCGGAGACCCACAGATACGCCTCGTGCGACCGCTTCAGGAAGAAGTCTCCCAGCCAGCCGCCGGCAAACGTCCCGACAAAGCCCGTGACGACGACGATGGCACCGAACTGGACAGTCGCGTCCGCCTTCGACATCCCCAGGATTCTCTCCAGGAAGGCCGGGGCCCAGAATGCGAGACCTCCGAGCGCGAACGTGTAAGCGGCGTACCCGAGGACCGTGAGCGCATAGGGGCGGTTGCGCAGGAGGCGCGTGTAGGCGGAGATCCAGGACGCAGGTGGTGGGACGTGGGACGTAGGGGTGGAAGCCTCGCCGACCTCCTTCGTCCTACGTCCTAGGTCCTCATCCGTCTCCTGTGCTCCCCGCGGCGGGTCAGAAAGGCGGAGACACAAAAGCGCGAGCAACAACCCCGGCAGACCGGCCACGAAAAAGGCCGCCCGCCAGCCGAACCGCTGGTCGATCAGCCCGCCCAGGATATAGCCGGCGGCCGAGCCGACCGGAATCGCGGCGAAGAAGACGGCAAACACCCGGCCGCGTTTCTCCTTCGGAAAGTAGTCCGCCAGCAGCGCCGGAGCGATCGTCCCGTAGGCCGCCTCTCCCACACCCACGGCGGCGCGCGCCGCAAAAAGGCCGGCGAAGGAGCGGGCCAGCCCTCCGAGCGCCGTCGCGGCGCTCCAGATCCCGACGCCCAGGGCCAGCAGCCTCGGCCTCGGCCCGCGATCTCCGAGCCTCCCGAAGATCGGGGATGTCAGCATGTAGACGAGCAGAAAAGCCGTGGCGAGCGAGCCGAGCTGCGCGTCGGAGAGCCGCATCTCCGACGTCTTCAAGCTCTCGACCAGAGAGGAGACGACGTAGCGGTCGAGATAGTTGAAAAGGTTGATGAGGGTCAGAATGGCGAGACCAACCCTCGCTGTGCGGCCCGTGTCGCCCTTCGAACGCCCGTTCATTCGGACGGGGATGGAGGACGGCAGCCAGTTGTGAATCGTGAATGCCGAGTTGTGAATTCCGAATCCATTTTCAATTCACAAATCACAATTCAGGATTCCCTACGTCCTCCGAGGCACATAGGCCGCGCGATTCTCTGGCCCCTCCCAGATGGTCACCTCGGCGACGCGCGTCCAACCGAGAATCCCGGAAGTCTCGAGTCTTTCGGCGAAGTAGCGCGCGAGGTTCTCGGCGGAGGTGTTTCGGCCGGCAAAGGCCGGGTGCTCGTTGATGTAACGGTAGTCGAGCTCTTTCGCGATCGCTTCGAGCGCCTGGCGCGCCGGGAGAAAGTCTACGGCGACCTCATACTCCTGAAGCTCCTCCGATTCCAGAACCGCCTCCACCCGGTACGAATGTCCGTGGAGCGGCTCCGGCCCGCCTTCGGAGTGGATCAGGTTGTGCGCCGCCTCGAAGCGGGCGGACACGGTGACGCGATAGGCCATGGGGAAGTCGAGAGTCTAGAGTCCAGGGTCAAGACTCGAGCTTCCGGAGCTCGAGACACGTGACGGAGACGAGTCGCGACTCCCAACTCTCGACTCTTGACCCTCGACTCTCGACTTCATCCAAGCACGGTGGCCTCGCGCACCACCGAAAGAGAGGCCTGCGCCTCGGGCGGGATCGCGAGAAGCTTTTCAAGAACCTT
>JBOGJK010000115.1:0-3155 GCA_050745345.1 Thermoanaerobaculia bacterium | reverse complement strand
CAGGCGGTGCTGACCGACAAGCTCTTCGTGGACACGGCTCTCTCCGGGAGCCGCGTCGATCGCGATCGCCGCGCCGGGGAAGACGAGGAGGAGAAGCAGATCGACGTCCGTGACGAGAGGGACCTCGAGGTGACGGGCGGGCTCCAGTCCTGGAATCTCCAGGCGGGCCCGCGACACTTCCTGAAGGCGGGCTTCGAGCTGCGGCGCTTCGAAGCCGACTACGATCACGAGAGCTTCCGCGCCTTCGAGAGCCCGCTGGCGGCTCTGCGGACCGCGCCCGGAGACGGCGACTTCCTCCTGCGCGATCGCTTCACGGACGACTACCTCGGCGCGTATCTCTCGGACCGGTTTCGGCCGATCGACTCCTTGACTCTCGAGCTCGGTATCCGCTACGACCGGCATACGCTGACCGAAGACAGCGTCTGGAGCCCGCGGGCGAGTCTCGCCTGGGGGCTGGGACGCTCGAGCGTCGTGCGAATCGGATGGGGCGACTACTCCCAGAGCCAGCGCGCTTACGAGCTCATGGTCGAGGACGGGGACACGAGGTTCTATCCGGCGGAACGAGCGGAGCACTGGGTGGCCGGATTCGAGCACCTCTTCGACGGTAAGGGCTCCATCCCTTTGACGGCGCTGCGTGTGGAGGCGTACCGGCGGCGAGTGACCGACCCGCGGCCGCGCTACGAGAACCTGCTCGAGCCCTTCGAGCCCATTCCCGAAGGCGCGCTCGATCGGGTCCGGATCGAGCCGGAGAGCGCCACGGCGCAAGGCGTCGAGCTGTTCCTGCAGGGGCGCGCCGGGAGCCGGCTCGACTGGTGGGCGAACTACGCCTACGGAAAAACCGAAGACGAGATCTCAGGGGACCGGGTACCGCGTCAGATCGAGCAGCGCCATACATTCAACGTGGACGTCAACTATCACCTCGGCCGGAACTGGAACGTCAATCTCGCCTGGCGTTTCCACACCGGGTGGCGGATCACGCCCGTTTCTCTCGAGGAGGGCGACGAAGAGGAGCTCGTGCCGGTCGCAGGCCGGTTGAACAGCGATCGGCTCCCCGACTATCACCGCCTCGACCTCCGGGTGAGCCGGAAGTGGCCGTCGAGGTCCGGGTCCCTGACCTTCTTTCTCGACGTGCAGAACCTCTACAACCGAAAGAACGTGGCCGGCCTCGACCTCGAGATCGACGAAGAGGCCCGGGAGATCGTCGCCAAAGAGGAGCTGTGGCCCGGCTTCTTCGCTTCGGCCGGGTTCACCTGGGAGTTCTGAAGAGCGTCGAGGGCGCTTTCTCGGCGCCCGCTGTCTCAGGGCGTCAGCGGGGCCAGAGCCAGCCGAAGGCGCCGGCTGTGACGAGGGAGTAGATCAGGCCGTCGCCGACCGCCCGCAGGGTGTTGCCCCACGGCTGCCCCTTCCAGATCGAGTCCACGATCTGGCCCACGCCGTAGGCGAGGAAGGCGGCCGTGCCGGCGACCCGGAAGACCGCGAGGTAGGTCGCGCCGGTCGAAACCGTGCGGCCGGCGAGATAGGCGACGAAGACGCCCACCAGCAGGCAGAAGCCGAACCAGAGCGCCAGGTGCTTGCCCATCGCCGGCGGCACGCTCGGCCTCATGATCAGCATCCCCACCGGGCCCTGCCGGTACTTCTCCTGCATCTCGGGGGTGCGCATCTCCTTCGCGCTCGGCACGTAGGGGACGAACTAGAGGCCCGGGGAGAGGCCCGCGCGCCGCAGCCCAACGAGTGTCTCGGCCTCCCGCGGCAACTGTTTGTAGTCCCGGCGGTGGTAGGTGAGCACCATGTGCAGGACCGAGCTCACCAGGAAGACCAGGACCGCGGCGACGACGATCGGCAACCACAAATCCATGATGGGGATCATGCGCATCCTCCTTCGAGAGCGGTCCGCGGAAGGCAGCGGCTGCCGCACAGCGTATCACCGGGCAGAACTCTTCTTCTAAAGACCGCTCAGCTGCCTTCTTTCTCCGCGACGAAGATGACGAGAGCGCCTTCCGAGACGCGATGGCCGAGGCCGCAGCTCGACAGCACGACGCCCGGCGCCTCGGCCGGAGTCAGGTGATCGATCGAGCCGTGGAGGACTGTGGAGTCGCAGAGAGTAGCGGTCTTTTCGTCGGCCAGTTCGATCCTCCACCCGGCCTCCCGGGCGATCCAGTCGAGGAACGTCTTGACCTTCACGCCCTCGATGTCGAGCATGGGCGCGGTCTTCAGAACCCAGTCCCACTCGGGCCCGTAGACGGGGATCCGCCGGCGGACCAGGCTGCCGTCGCCCTGTACGGTGAGCTCCTGACCCGCGTCGGCGAGCACCGAGTCCGCTGCACGCTCCAGCTTGACTCTCCCCTCCCTCACCCTGAGCCGGGTTTGCGTCCCGCCTTCCCCGGCCCGCACCTCGAACTGGGTGCCGATGCCGAGGAAGAGACCGGCGGGCGTCGAGATCGCCACCTCTTCGCGGCGGCCGGGCTCGGCGCCCGTGTCCACGTAAACGGCGCCCCGCTCGAGCTCGACCACCGTCGCCGAGGCGACCCGGACTCGCGTGCCGGCGTCGAGGCGCACGGAAGCTCCGCCCGCCATGCGGAGGGCCAAGCGCCCCGACCTCTCGGAGCCTTCTCCGGTCGCGATCTTCGATCCGGCGGGCAACGGCCGCCCGACGGCGTCCCCGAGCAGTTGGACGGGATTCTCTGCGCTCGCCTCCAACAGAGCGAGTCCCTTGAGCCGCTCGATGGATGCGGCGGTGGGAACGGAAACCGGCGAACGATCCTGGTTCCGCGCCCACCAGACGAGCCCCACGACCGCGAGGAGAGCCGCGGCAGCCAGCGGGATCCACCACCGCACAAGTCTCGCGGGAACCGAACGGTCGCTGTACAGCCTGCGCCACTGCCCGCGCGCCGCTTCCTTGATCGAAGCGAGGTCGTCTTCCGGGAGGGGAGATCGGGGGCCGGCTCCCTCGAGCAGCCTCCGGACGGCCTCTTCCTCGGGAACTCCTCGCCACGCCTGGTTCGTCTTGGTTTCGCTCATCGCCCGATCCCTTCTCTGGGGAATGTGCCGGCCGCGTGCCCGGCGTCCCGGTTTTCCGCGAGTTCCTCGTAGGCCCGGCGGAAGGCCGTCCGGGCCCGCGAGAGCAGAGACTCGGCGGCCTTGTAGCTCGACTCGAG
>JBOGJK010000114.1:0-5749 GCA_050745345.1 Thermoanaerobaculia bacterium | reverse complement strand
AGACTGCTCCGATCACGCGCGAACCCGCCGTGACCGCTCCCGGCCCCGCGACCCTCCTGCCGTTGGGGAGTGAAACCGAAGCGATCCTGCGTCAGAGCGACGATCTGAAGAAGATCATCGAATCCGTGGAGCACGAGGTGATCGACCGGACGATGCGGCGCGTCGAGGGGAACCAGAGCCGCGGCGCGCAGATCCTCAACATCTCGCGTGGATCGCTCATCGCGAAACTGAAGGAATACACCATCCCCGACTATCGATACTTGCGACGCGAGCGCAACCGGAAGAGTTGACGCAGTCGGTCGTCGGTCGTTCTGAATCCTCCCCCCACCGCCCCTCTTCCATCGTTGCGTTTTGCGGGCCCGCCGCTCTCGCGGCGGTCGGGGGTGAGACCGAAGCGATCCTGCAAACCGACGATCTGAAGAAGATCATCGAGTCGGTCGCGAGCGCAGCCGGAAGGGCTGAAGGAGTCGGTAGTCGGTATCCGTCCGCCGCTCCGGTTCAGTCCTTCCTGTTTCTTCCTCCTCGGCGCGCCGGCACGCCTCCATCGGGCGCGTCGCCGCGGCGGACGAGCCACCAGATGGCAAACGGCGCGGCGAAGCGTCCCGCGATCTGGTAGAAGTGAAAGCCTCCCGCCCAGAAGTGCCGCGCGATCGCGCCGTAGTGCGCGGCGCTCCAGGCGCCCAGGCCCGTCGCGTAGACGGAACGGACCTGGAAGACGAGCGCGGCCACGTGGACCGCAAAGAGCAGGGCGCATCCCGCCAGAAGAGCCGCCACGCGCCCGGCCTGCCAGGGCTTCCGGTCGAGCGCGAAGAGCGCCGCGAGCAGCGCCAGATTGAAATGCAGGTCCGCCGCCGGAAGCCCTGGCCGCGGGGACGCGGGGGGCAAGTCGCTCCGCTCGATGAGGATCTCTCCTTGGCCGGCCGACAGGCGGGTGATCGCCGGCCTCTCGATCGCGCGCAACAGCGTCTCGCCGGCCGCGGCCAGGAGCCGCTCGTAGAGGGCCGAGAACGCAAACCAGAAGGCGAGCCCGGCGAGGAAGCCCACGAGCGCGCGCCCGGCGGCGGCGAGCGCTTCGCGCCGGCGCCGGCGCCTCACGGGGTACCGGCGAACGCCGCGGGGCGCGAACGCGCCGCCCAGAGGAGAAAGAGCAGCACGCCGAAGAGGACCACCACCGACTGCCACAGGATCGTGTGGGAAGTGGAGAAGAGGGAGGGGCGGTGCTCTCCGATCCAGAAGAGCGTCACCACGCGCACCAGGTTGAAGAGCTGGATCGCGGCGAAGCCGGCCAGCAGGCCCGCGAGCCGCCTCTTCCAGGGCGCCGGAAAGGCCAGGACCGCGGAGCCGAAGAGCAGGACCGTCTCCAGGCCATTGCAGCCGTTCTCGATCTGCACGGCGAAGGCGGGAGAGCGGATCTCGGTGCCTTCGACGGCGACCGGCTGGCCCACGAGGCCGAGGATGGTTCCCGAGGCGCGCGCGATCGCCGCGGTAAAGGGAATGATGACGGCGTCGTTGACCGGCCGCAGCGCGACCGCGGCATAGAAGAGGAGGAGCAGGCCGGCGAAGCGCGCGAGGAAGGCGAGCGATCGGCGCCGGGCCGAGGAAGCGTGCCGATCGCGCGCCATCTCTGCTCTCTCGCGTCCGGTCAGGCGGGGCCGCCCTGCGGGCCCTGACCCGCCAGGATCTCGGCGACCAGGCGCGAGAGCGCCGCCGGCAGTCGGACCAGGAGCTCTCCCGCGGCGTTCAAGACGACCTGTTCCGTCTCCGCAGTCGCGAGCAGGCGCCCCCCGCGATCGCGCAGCTCGTAGTCGAGCACCAGGAGCGCGACGGAGCTTGCGCGCAGCCGGGCCGTGACCCGAACCGTGGTGTCGGCGAGGATCGGCAGGCGGTAGCGGATCTCCATCCGTGTGATCGGCACCCGGTAGCCCAGCTCCAACGCCCGGCTCGCCGTGAAACCGTAGCGCGCCGTCAGGCTCTCGCGCGCCTGCTCGAGGTAGAGGGCATAGTTGCCGTGCCAGACGACCCCGTAGGCGTCGCACTCCGCGAAGCGCACCGGGATCTCGATCGAGTGGCCCTGGAGCGGGGGCGCCTCCGGACGCGCGCGTGTCATGCCGCGGCCTCCTGCGGCACGGCCTCGAGCACGGCCGCGAGAAAGTTGCCCCCGGCGCCGAAGGAGTTGACCAGCGCCCGCCGCGGCCGGGTGGCGCCCCGGAAGGGAGCGGCGGGGTCCGCCAGGGCCCTGCAGGCGGCCACCAGCTGTCCCCCGCCCGAGGCGGCCATCTCGCCGATCGCCTCCTTGACGAGGATCTCGGGAGGAGGAGAGCCGAAGAGGCTGCGCATCGCGGCAAGCTCCGCCGCGTCCATCTCGGCGACCCCGTCTCGGGAGGGAAACCACAGGCCGACCTGCGAGGGCAGGGCTTCCGCGTCCCGGAGCGCCCCGCCGATGGCGCGCGACATCGCCTCCGGGTCCGGCGCGAAGCGGTAGGGCTCCGTCGGGACGCCGGCCGCCGCGATGCCCGAGAGCCGGGCCAGAGGCCGCGCCCCGCGCGTCCGCGCCGATTCCTCCCGCTCCAGCAGAAGGGCGAAGGCTCCCTCGCCCTGCACGATCCCCGAAGAGCGCTTCTCGCCGCGCAGCGCGCGGACGCAGTCGAAACCGAGCGCGTAGACAGCGTTCCATTCGTCCACACCGCCCGCGATCATCGCCCGTGCCCGGCCCGACGAGACGGCGAGCGAGGCGAAGAGCAGCGCGTTGATGGCCGAAGGGTCCTTCTGCGTGACGGTGATGTTGGGCCCGTAGAGCTTCAGCTCGATGGAGACCTGGGAGGCCGGGGCGTTGGCCACGGTGTTGGGGAAGTGAAACGGCGGGGCGGCCTCGGGCGACTCGGTCAGCAGCACGCGGAGGAACTCGGTCAGAGCGCCGGCCCCTGCCGAGCCGGTGCCGAGCGCGATGCCGATCGACTCCGGGTCGCCCGCGACGTCGTATCCGGCCTCCGCGATTGCCTGCCAGCTCGCCACGATCGCGAACTGGCTGCCGCGGTCGAAGCGGCGCGCCTTCATGGGAGGGATCTCGGGCTGAGGCGTGAAGCCGTCGCAGCGCGCGACGTGGGTCGCCTGGAGGCCGCCGCGCTCCTCCGGGGTCATCGGCCGGATGGCGCTCTCGCCGGAAAGCAGCCTCCGGTAGAACTCGGCGGAGGAGCGCCCGAGCGGGCAGACCGCTCCGGTGCCGGTAATGACGCCGCGACGGGACATGGCTCGGTCGCCGTTAACCGTGAATCGTGAACCGTGAACAGAAGAGGATTCGAGCAGATCGGTTTGCGGTTCGCGGTTTACGGTTCACGATTCCAGGCTCACGCCCGTCCAAAAACCACCACGGTGCTGTTGCCCCCGAAGGCGAACGAGTTCGAGAGCGCGATGCGCACGTCGACCTCGCGCGCCTGGTTGGGCACGTAGTCGAGGTCGCAGGCCGGGTCGGGGTTCTCGTAGTGGATGGTGGGGGGCACGGTCCCATCGCGGACGGTCATGACGGTCGCCACGGCCTCGATCGCGCCCGAGGCGCAGAGACAGTGGCCGATCATCGACTTGATCGAGGAGACCGGAATCTCTCGGGCCCGCTCGCCCAGAGCGACCTTCAGCGCGGCCGTCTCGGCGGAGTCGTTCTGCGGGGTCGCGGTTCCGTGCGCGTTGACGTAGTCCACCTCCCCGGCATTGATGCCTGCCGAGGCGAGCGCGGCCCGGATGGTCCGCCCCCCGGCGGCTCCCGAGGGGTCGGGCGCCGTCATGTGAAAGGCGTCGGAGGTCACGCCGTAGCCCAGGAACTCGGCCTGGACGGGCGCGCCGCGCCGCTTCGCCCGGTCCGCCTCCTCGAAGACGAGAATCCCGGCGGCCTCGCCGATCGAGAGGCCGCGCCGAGCCCGGTCGAACGGGCGGCAAGGGTCGGGGTCAACCGAGCGCAGCGAGTTGAACCCGCCGTAGGTCAGGCGGGCCAGCACGTCCGAGCCTCCGGTGATCACCACGTCGGCCAGGCCCGCGGCAATCGCGTCGAAGGCGTACCCCATCGCGTTGGCGGAGGAGGAGCAGGCCGTCGTGATCGTGGACTTGATCCCCTGGAGGCCCCAGCGCTGCGCCACGCGGTCCGTGATGGCGTCGGGCAGGTGGTTCAGGACCCACGAAGGGCGGGCCTTCTTTCCCTGGAGATGGCGCTGGTAGAACTCCTCGGAGTGGAGAAGGCCCGAGGTTCCTCCACCCAGGATGACGCCCACGCGGGTCGGGTCCTCTCTCGAGAAGTCGAGCCCCGCCGCGGCGATCGCCTCGGCCGCGGCCGCCAGGCCCATCCGGTCGGCGCGCGACATGCGGCGCCGCTCGACTGCCGAGAGGAAGCCGTCGGGGATCTCGGGAACCTCGCCCGCGGTCTGCGTGCGGTAGCTCGAGGCGTCGAAGAGAGAGAGCGGCCGGATGCCGCAGACACCGTCGGTCAGGTTTTTCCAGCATTCGGACAGGTTGCGGCCGATCGCCGTGACGGCGCCCAGGCCCGTGACGGCCACGCGGCGGTCGCTCCCCATTTGCCCACGATTCTGACACATCGCCGTGGGACGGGAACCGTGAACCGGGAACCGTGAACCGGACGGAGAGGCACTCTTCCTTGCGTCGGTTTACGGTTTACGGTTCACGCCTCTTCCGTGCATAATCCGCCGCGTGTCGCAGCGGGTCGACTGGCATACCTACTTCATGAACATCGCGCGGCAGGTGTCCACACGCTCCACCTGCCCGCGCAAGCACGTCGGCGCGGTGATCGTGCGTGACCGCACGATCCTCTCGACCGGCTACAACGGCTCGATCCGGGGGCTTCCACACTGCGAGGACGTGGGCTGCGTCGTCGAAGAGGGGCACTGTGTGGCGACCATACACGCCGAGGCCAACGCCATCCTCCAGGCGGCCAAGAACGGCGCTTCGGTCGCCGGGGCCGAGATCTACATGACCGCCAGCCCCTGCTGGCCCTGCTTCAAGCTGATCGCCAACGCGGGCCTCTCGCGCGTCTACTACGGCGAGTTCTATCGCGACCAGCGCTCGCTCTCCGTCGCGCGCCAGGCCGGTATCGAGCTGGTGGACCTCGCCTCCGGTGCGTAGAGTCGTGACCTTGCCCCTGCGGGTTCCCCTTCGGGGGCCCTGACCCCGATCGGACCCCGGTTAGACCGTTTCGGGGGCCTCGGAAAGGGAGAGCAGGCGCAGGCAATCCTCCAGGTACGCCCGTGACCCCCGGGTCAGCCGGAAGAAGCGGCAGCCGAAACCCCGGTCCGGCTCGTGCCCGACGCGGACGACGATGGCCTCCGCGACCACGGTGCGCTCCACGCGCTCGCCGGGGATCTCGAAGGACACCTCGATGCGCGCGCCGATCGGCAGCCGCACCGCCGTTCTCACGAAGAAACCGCCGCGCGAGAGGTCTCGGATCGAGCCCGCGTGCTCTCCGCCGTCCCTCCAGAAGGTGACCTGCCATTGCACCGGCGCGCGCTCGGCGTGGCGCGGAAACAGCTGCAGGAAGCGGCGCAGCGTGTCGAAGAAAGCGGCGATGTCGAAGGAGCGGGGCAGCGTGCCGTCCGCGGGAGCGTTACGGACATCGGTGTCGTCCTCGTCGGTCACGAGCACGATCGGCGTCCGCGCGAAGGGGGGGTCCGCCTTCAGCACCCGGCAGACATCGATTCCGCTCATGCCGGACAGCTCCGAATCGAGGAAGACCACGTCCGGGCGCTCCCGGCGG
>JBOGJK010000113.1:0-7795 GCA_050745345.1 Thermoanaerobaculia bacterium | reverse complement strand
GGATAGGGATAGGGGAGCCGATAGACCTCGGGCGCGAAGGGGCCGAAGCCGAACTTGTACGGGCGCACCTTGCTCGTCATCGACATCGTCAGGAGTGTCCGCCCGTGGAAGGCGTGGTCGAAGACGACGATCGCCTCGCGCCCCGTCGCGCTACGGGCGATCTTGACGGCGTTCTCGACGGCCTCGGCGCCGCTGTTGGCGAGCATCGTCTTCTTGGCGAAGGAGCCCGGCGTGATGCGGTTCAGTCTCTCGGCCAGGGCGACGTACCCCTCGTAGGGCGCGACACTGAAGCAGGCGTGCGTCAACTTCGAGATCTGGGCCGAGGCCGCGCGCACGACCTCCGGGTTCGCGTGGCCGACGTTCAAGGTCCCGATCCCGCCGGCAAAGTCGATGTAGGTGTTGCCGTCCACGTCGGTCAGGAGCGCCCCTTCGCCCCGCTCCGCGAAGACCGGCGTCGAGTGGAAGATCCCGCGGGGGACGGCGCTTGCCCGCCGGGCGGCGAGCGCGGCCGACCGGGGGCCCGGGACGGCGGTCTTCAAGACGATCGAGCGAGGCATGGCGAGTGACCTTTACGGTCGTGAAGATGAGCCCGAATGAGCTCGGCCCAGAGCCTATCACGGCCGATCTGCTCCCCGGCCCGAGCGCGGTAACGTGCTGAGACGGTGCGATTTCCTCGCGCCTGCGGTGGTACGATGCCCGCGGTTTCGAGGACCCGGAAGCGGCGTCGCACCGGGGGTAACAATGGCTCCACCCAAGGCAGCCGGGGGAAGATCGGGCGCGCGCGACCGCCCCGCGATCGAGGTCGAGGGGGTCTCCCGCCGCTTCGGCGACCACCCGGCCTTAGACGACGTCTCCTTGTCCGTCCGCGAGGGGGAGTTCTTCTCGCTGCTCGGCCCCTCGGGGTGCGGGAAGACCACACTCCTGCGGATCCTGGCCGGCCTCGACCTGCCGGACGAGGGGACCGTCCGCATCGGGGGCGTCGACGCGCGCGACGTGCCGGCGCACAAGCGGCCGGTCAACACGGTCTTCCAGTCGTACGCCCTCTTCCCGCACCTCTCGGTGCGCGACAACGTGGCCTTCGGCCTGCGCATGAAGAAGGTGCCCGGCGTCGAGATCGAGCGCCGCGTCGCCCGCGTGATGGAGCTCGTGCAGATCACCGCGCTGGCCGGGCGCCGGCCCGATCAGATCTCCGGCGGGCAGAAGCAGCGCGTCGCCCTGGCGCGGGCCCTGATCAACGAGCCGCAGGTCCTTCTCCTGGACGAGCCGCTCGGGGCGCTCGACCTGAAGCTCCGCCAGGAGCTGCAGGTCGAGCTGGCCGGGCTCCAGAAGCGCCTCGGGATGACCTTCGTCTACGTGACGCACGACCAGGAGGAGGCGCTCGTGATGAGCGACCGGATCGCCGTGATGCGCGCGGGCAGGATCGAGCAGCTCGACGAGGCGCGCAAGCTCTACGAGCGGCCTCGCACCCGCTTCGTGGGGCAGTTTCTCGGCTCCTGCAACCTGCTCGAGGCCACCGTGCGCGAGCGGCGCGACGGCTTCGTGGTCGTCGACACGGCCGTCGGCGCGCTCTCGGTCGAGGCGGGTCCCGCCGAAGCCCTCCGCCGTTCCTCTTTTTCGCTCGCCATCCGGCCGGAGAAGATCGCCGTCCTGGCGGCGTCGCAGGAGGGGGGCGAGAACCGGGTCCCCGTCCGGGTGACGCAGTTGATCTACATCGGCTCGGAGACGCACTACGTGCTGGAGGCGGGGAGGGCGACGCTCACGGCCTACGCGATGAACGCGGGCTCGGGCTCGCCGGCCTTCGGCGTGGGCGAGGCGGCGGTCGCCCTGCTTCCCGCCTCCTCGTTGGTCGTCCTCGAGGACTGATGGCGCGGCGCCCGGACGAAGAGGTCCGCTTCGGCGAGCGTCTGACTCGCGCCGGGCAGCTTGCCCGGTCCGGTTTGACCAGCGGTCCCGGGATCCTCTGGGTCTCCCTCTTCCTGCTGGTACCGCTCGCGGCGATCGGTGTCATCAGCTTCCTGACGCGCGGCGCCTTCGGCGAGTCGACGGGGCCGGCGACGCTTTCCAACTACAAGAGGCTTCTGGGATTCGGCGTTTTCGGCTTCGATCCGCTCTATCCGCTCATCATCGCGCGCAGCCTGCTGCTGGCCGCCGGGACCACGGTCGTGTGCGCGGCCGCGGCGTTTCCGATCGCCTTCTTCCTCGCGGCGCTGCCGCCGCGGTTCAAGAACGCCGCTCTGACACTGGTCATCGTCCCCTTCTGGACGAACCTGCTGATCCGGACCTACGCCTGGCAGATCCTGTTCGCCGCCGAGAGCCCGCTCGCGCATCTGGCGGCCGGCGTCGGGCTCGTGCCGGCGGGCAGCGCCCTCTATCCCGGAACCTTCGCCGTGTACATCGGGATGCTTTGCGCCTATCTCCCCTTCCTGGTCCTCCCGCTCTACACGGCGGTCGAGAAGCTCGATTGGTCGATCGCGGAGGCCGCGATGGACCTGGGCGCGGACGGGCCGCGCGTCTTCCGCCACGCGATCCTGCCGCAAGTCGCGCCGGGGCTGGCGGCTGGGATCATCCTGGTCTTCATTCCCGCGACGGGGCAGTTCGTGATTCCGGACCTGCTGGGCGGGGCGAAGACGGTCCTGCTCGGCAACGCCATCCAGCAGCAGTACGGGCCGAGCCGCGACTGGCCCTTCGGCTCGGCCATCGCCCTCGTCGGGATGGCGGTGGTCCTGGTGGGGCTGTGGCTCTACGCGAAGACGGCGGGCGAGCGCGGCGCGGAGGAGCTCCCGTGAGGCGGTTGACGCTTCCGCTCTGGCTCTCGGCCGCCGCGACGTACCTCTTTCTGTACGCGCCGATCCTGGTCGTCGTGGCCTACTCCTTCAACGCGTCGCGCCTCGGCGCCCGCTGGGGGGGCTTCACGACGCGCTGGTACGGGGAGCTCCTCGGGAGCCCCGAGAAGATCGCGGCGGCGGAGAACACCTTGGTGCTCGCGGTCGCCAGCACGGTGGTCTCGACGCTGCTCGGCACGATGCTCGGGTTCGGGCTCTCCCGCTACGCGTTCCCCGGAAAGAAGCTCTTCTCCTGGCTCATGTACATCCCGGTCGTGATCCCGGACATCGTGATGGCCGTGGCGATGGTGCTCTTCTTCTCGCTGCTGCGCGGATGGCTCGGCCTCTTCGAGCTGGGACTGCCGACGATGGTCCTGGCGCACGTCACGTTCCAGATCCCGTTCGTGGCGATCGTGGTGCGGTCGAGGCTCGCCGGAATGGACCCGGCGATCGAGGAGGCGGCCCGTGACCTCGGCGCGACCGCCTGGCAGACGTTCCGCCACGTGACGCTCCCGCTCATCGCGCCGGGTGTGGTGGCCGGAGCCCTGCTCGCCTTCACGCTCTCGCTGGACGACTTCGTCGTCAGCTTCTTCACGGCGGGGCCGGGCTCGACGACGCTTCCGATCCTGATCTACTCCTCGGTCAAGCGCGGCATCACTCCCGACATCAATGCGCTCTCGACCCTGATCGTGCTCGCCTCTGTGGCCGGCACGCTGGTGATGGCGCTGCCCGCGCGCGCCAGGGTCCGGGCGTTTTCGGCGGGCGCCCTTCTCTTGACCGGCGGCTTCGTCTGGAGCCGGGCGGCCTCGCCGGCGAACCGGCTGAACCTCTTCATCTTCAGCGAGTACATCGATCCGCAGATCGTGCGCGACTTCGAGAAGAAGTTCGACTGCCGGGTCACGGTGGACCTCTACGAGGACTGGGAGAACATGCTGGCCAAGCTCCAGGGGGGCGGGGACTCGCTCTACGACGTCGTCACGGCCGGCGAGTACACGATCACGCTGCTGAACAGCCGGAAGATCCTCGCGCCCCTCCCGCGCGAGAGGATCCCGAACATGAAGAACATCGACCCGCAGTTCGCGAGCCATTCCTACGATCCGGGCAACCGCTACACCGCGCCGTACCAGTGGGGCACCGTCGGGATCTTCTTGCGCCGGCAGCCGGGCCGGCAGGTCCCGCGCAGCTGGGGCCTGCTGTTCGATCCGGCCAGTCAGCCGGGTCCCTTCCTCATGATGGACTCGGTGCGGGAGATGGTCGGCGCGGCCTTGAAGTACCGCGGGCACAGCATGAACAGCAGGGATGCCGTCGAGCTCGCGCAGGCGCGCGACACGCTGCTCGAGGCCAAGAAGCGCTCGCTCGGCTTCGAGGGAGGGGTCGGGGGGCGCAACAAGGTCATCGCGCGGACCGCCGTCGCGGCGGTGGTCTACAACGGCGACGCGGTGCGGGGGATGCGCGAGGACCCCGAGACCGAGTTCTTCGTGCCGGAGGAGGGGGCGGAGATCTGGCTCGACAGTCTCGTGATCCCGGCCAAGGCCCCCCACCCGGAGATGGCGGCCAAGTTCATCAACTACATCCTGGAGCCGGAGGTGGGAGCGCGCCTCTCCAACTTCACCCAGTTCGCGACACCGAACAGGGCCTCTCTCGCCTTCATCGACCCGAGGGACCTCGCCAACCCGGCGATCTACCCGCCCCCGGAGATCCGCGCGAAGCTCGAGTTCTTCGCGGAGCTCGGCGACGCCTCCAGGCTATATGATGAAGTCTGGACCCAGGTGAAATCCAAGTAGGACGGGTCCGATCCCTCCTCTTGCCGACTCGCCGGGGCAATTGCGCAAGGTGCGGGATCCGACCCCCGGGGGAGCAGCATGCCTCAGGACCTCAAGGCGGCGCGAGAGGAATCTGCGTACGTCCTCGACCTGATCGGAAAGAAGATTCTGACGCCGGTGGAGCGGCAGCGCGTCATCGAGGAGTCGGTCCGCTACTGGAGCGAGCACGTCAACGCGGGCTTCCTCCAGTACCGCAAGTCGGTCTCGACGGACTACACGGCGGTCGAGTGGGACGACGAGGGCGCCGTCTTCCGGGACGTCAACGGCAAGGAGTTCCTCGACTTGCTGGGGGGCTTCGGCATCTACGTCGCCGGCCACCGGCACCCGAAGGTCTTGAAGGCCGTGCGTGAGCAGCTGGAGAAGCAGGCGATCCACTCCCAGGAGCTGATCGATCCGCTGCGGACCTATCTGGCGCACCTGGTTTCCCTCATCACGCCCGGGGATCTGCACTTCGCGTTCCTGACGAACTCGGGCACCGAGTCGGTCGAAGGCTGCCTCAAGATGGCGATGCTCACGACCGGGCGCCGCCACTTCGTCGGCGCGATCGGCGCCTTTCACGGCAAGTCGCTCGGGTCCCTCGGCGGAACTTCCAAGGCCTTCTTCCGGGAGCCGTTCCTGCCGCTGCAGCACTGGACGCACGTGCCCTTCGGGGATGTGGACGCCTTGCGGTCCGTGGTCGCGAGCGCGGACTTCACCGGGGAGCGCGTCGCGGCCGTCGTGCTCGAGCCGATCCAGGGCGAGGGAGGCATCAACGTGGCGCCTCCGGGATACCTGCCGGCCGCGCGCGAGATCTGCGACAAATACGGCGCCCTGCTGGTGCTCGACGAAGTGCAGAGCGGGATGGGACGCAGCGGCAAGATGTTCTGTTGCGAATGGGACGGTGTCGCGCCCGACCTGATGGCCCTCGGCAAGGGCTTCGGCGGCGGAGTGATGCCGATCGGCGCCTGTGTGGGCACGCCCCGGACCTGGGAGAAGTACGTCGAGAACCCCTTCCTCCACACGACGACCTTCGGCGGCAATCCGGTCTGCTGCGCGGCGGCGATCGCGACGATCAACGTGCTGCTGGAGGAAGACCTGCCGCGGCAGGCCGGCGAGAAGGGGGAGTACCTGCTGCCCCGCTTGAACGCGCTCGCCGGCAAGTACCCGAAAGCGATGGCCGGGGCGCGCGGCCGGGGCCTGATGCTCGGAATGGAGTTCACGAGCCACGAGCTCGGTTACGCCGTCGCCAAGTGCCTCTTCGCGCGCCAGATCCTGATCTCCGGCACCTACATCAACGCGCAGGTGCTGCGGATCGAGCCGCCTCTGCCCGTCTCCTATCCGCAACTCGACCGGTTCCTGGCGGAGCTCGAAGAGTCGCTCGAGGAGGTCTATCGGGTGGAACGGCTGTAAGAACAGGAGTCAACAGTCAACAGCCTCGAATTGCTCCCTCCACCTGTTGACTGTCGACTGTTGACTGTCGACTCGATGCCATCACCACGGTGCTACTGACGACCCGGCAGGACCTGCCGCAGCCGCCCATCGAAGCCGCCTGCTACTGGCTCGCGACACGGCCGGCGCACGCGATCGAGCCGCTCTCCGGCGACCGGAAGGCCGATATCGCCATCGTCGGGGCCGGGTTCACGGGGCTCTGGACCGCGCTCTTCCTCAAGGAGCTGGTACCTTCCCTCGAAGTCGCCCTCCTCGAGCAGGCGGTCGCGGGCTACGGCGGCAGCGGGCGTAACGGGGGGATCATCGGGGAGACGCTCGACCACTCGCACGAGCTCGCGGCCGCCCATTTCGGGCAGGAGGAGGCCCGCGAGCTCGCCCGGCTCGGGCGCGAGAACCTGGACGAGCTCGAGCGGTTCCTGGCAGAGCGCCACATCGACGCCGAGTTCGAGCGCTCCGGACAGCTCACCGTGGCCCTGACGCCGCGGCACGTCGCGCAGCTCGAGGCCTCCGCGGCGTTCGCTCACCGCCTCGGGCTTTCGGACTGGAAGCTCCTTTCCGCTTCCGAGGCTCAGGCGGAAGTCCATTGCCCTCTCTACCGGGGAGCCCTGCTCGCGCCCCGAAACGGCGTGCTCCATCCCGTCAAGCTGCTCGACGGGTTGCGCCGCGAGGCCCTGCGGCTCGGGGTGCGGGTCTTCGAAAGAACTCCCGTCAGCGGCTTCTCCTTTTCGCGAGGCCGGGCGCTGGTGCGCGCCGGCAGCGGCACGGTCGCGGCGGACCGGGTGGTGCTCGCAACCAACGCCTACACGCACCGGCTCCGGCCGGGCCTTCTCTCCCGGTTCCTGCCGCTCTACGACTACATCCTGGTCAGCGAGCCCTTGACCGGAGCCGAGCGAGAGGCGATCGGCTGGCGGAAGGCTCGGGGCGTCATCGACGCCCGGACCTTCTTCAACTATTACCGGCTCACTTCGGACGGCCGGATCCTGTGGGGAACCAGTGACGCCGCGTACTACCCCGGCAACCGCGTGGACGAAGGGTGCGATCACTCCGCGAGCCACTACGCCAGCTTGCAGGAGAGCTTCCGGCGCCACTTCCCGCAGCTTGCGAGCCTGCGCTTTCCGTATGCCTGGGGCGGGCCGATCTGCTCGACGACACGGCTGACCCCCTTCTTCGGGAAGGCCGCCAGAGGCCGGCTCCTCTACGCCCTGGGCTACACGGGGCACGGCCTGGGCAGCACGAGACTCGCGGGGAAGATCCTGGCGCACCTGGCGCTCGGGCGCCAGAGTCCGCTGCTCGAACTCGCGATGGTGCGGCGCAAGCCCTTCCCGTACCCGCCGGAGCCGCTGCGGGCGCCGCTGGTGCGCACGGTCACCCGGGCCCTCCGGGGCGTGGACGAGGGCCGCCGCCCGACTCTCCTGCTCCGGGCGCTCTCGGCGCTCGGCATCGATTTTTCGTCCTAGCAGCGCCGGTCCAGGACTGGGCGTCGCGCCGTCACCTTCCGGCTGGACCGGCGCCGGAAGAGGAGTTCTAGGCCAGCTCGGCGAGGTGAGTTGCCCGGGAGAGGGGCGGGCCCAGTTGCACAGGACAATGTGCAACTTTGCACAATTTCGATGTCATTCGGGCACGAAAGTGCTTGAAATCCGCAGAAGTGTCGCTAGAATCTCGCGCATCCTGCAAAAAACGGAGGTCAGCATGTCAAAGGCGAAGGTCCTGAAATTCGACGCC
>JBOGJK010000112.1:0-5670 GCA_050745345.1 Thermoanaerobaculia bacterium | reverse complement strand
AACTGTGTTTCGACGGGTAACGGAGCTGGAATCGTGACCGGTTCAGACCCGGGCAGTTTCGGCGAGGAAGTCGTCCTGGTGTCCAACACGACTGTAACCAACAATGTACAAGGGGTGATCGCTGTCGGTGGCGCTATCCTTTCGCGTGGCGACAATACGGTTGAAGGAAACCAGCTCGACGACGGCGAATTCACTGGAGTATTTGCAGCGAAGTGAAATCTCCTTTATATGGCCGGTGCCGAACAAAACGATTCGCCGGGCGTCTCCGCCCCGGGCCGTGTCGAAGAGGTTGCCGCGGCGTTCCGCTCCTCCAGCCGCAGCGTCGACGATGCCTCGGAGATCGGCCTTCTAGGGACGCCGGCGCCCGTGACCGCCCTTGCCGAGCCCGATCCGACTCCGGAGGACGCGGAGCCTCCCGGCCGTTTCGAGGCGGAGAACCCCCGGCGGTTCCGCGCGTTCGTCGAGGTCTGGAGGGCTCTTCCACCCGAACGCAAGGCCAATCGGGCCGTAGCTTCGCGTCGCCGCTGGGTCAGGCAAGGAGCTGTTTCGGCGGCCCATGGTGCCGGCCGACGCCTTGACTTCCCCCAGGTCAGGTGGCTAGAGTGAGAAACAGGCAGAGTTCCGCCGGGGTCCGCGTCCGAGACAGCGAGGGTCTTTCATGGCCGACGACACAAAGATCGGCGCCAAGATCAACGAGGTCGATGTCGAGTACGCGTCGGGCGCTGATAATCCCGTGAAGCAAGAGCTCATCGACCTCCTCAAAGGAGTCGTCAAGAGCGGAGTGGCGACCGGAAACAAGCTTGACAAGATTTGGGTGTCGGCCACGACGAACGGAACGCACGGGACCGGCTCACGGCACTATTCCGGAAAGGCGATCGACATCTCGCGAATCAACAGCAAATACATGAGCGCGTCGTACTCGAGCGACAGCTCGGTGAAGGCGATTGTGGACGCCCTTCAGGACGAGGCCGACAAGCAATTGGGCATCCGAGAGAATTTCGGCCCGAAGTTCCTCCACAAGCACAAGGCGAACTGGACCGTGGACGCACATGACGACCACATTCACCTCTCGGTGGACTAGATCTCTTCATTGAGTGACTTCTTCACGAATGAGTCAAGTTTTGCGTGGCTGGTTGGAGTTGAGCGTATTGCCTCAAGGGCCGCCGTCAACCCTCGTCGGTTTGAGGCGAAGCTTCGTTAGGTACCGGAGACGGGAGCTTCCCCTGACGGAAGGCGGGCGCCTTGGCGGAGAAGGGGTTCTGCGGCACAGAAGAGCGTCTGAGCTCACGTTAACCGCGTTCGCTGGCGTTTTGCTGTTCTTCTTCCTGGCTCCGAAGGAGGCTTTGGCCGCCGAGCGGGACGTTTTCGTCTCCGGCCTCGTGCTCTACGCCAAGCTTGCTCCCGACAGCGTGGAGGCGAAACAGCACGGCAAGTATCCGCGGCTCAATCGCTATGACACGCACGGCGGCCTCGCTCCGGACAAGATCGATGTGGTCGGTGTGGTCAACGGCCGGGACGTCGAAGTCCTCGTCGTCCTAGAGATCTTTCCTGTCGTCGGTTTGACGAATTGGCAGGAGACCGAAGGCATTACAGACAGCCAGTTGCTCGAAAGCTCGAAGACGATGTTCCCCTCAGTTCTGCGTTTGGATAAGACCGTCCGGCTGCGGGGACGAACGGACGTAAAGTATGCCGACGTCGACCTCTCCCGGCTGATAAACTCTTGGAGAGATAGGGGCTACTGGCCGGCGGAATTCCTGTTCAAGCTCTCCGTGGAACCTGTGGCGGGCGAGACGTCGCTGGCCAACAACGTGATGGAATACCGGCTGGCCGTCCGGCCCCCGGACTGATTGGCGGCACATAACCCGCCTTACTCGCCTCGCCCTTCATTCAGGGGTTCGAGCGTCTTTGAACGGCCTTCAGTCGCTTCGCCAGGCCCCGATCACGTTCGAGCTGTTCCAGGGTGCTCCGCAGCCGCTGCCGTGAACACCAGCGAGAACGAGGTGGAGCGTCTTCTCGGGCGAGGGCCCTCCGATGACCCTGTACGCCGGAACCTCGCCGCGGCGCGCTTCTACCAGGCCTACCGCGAGCTCGACTTCGCCCCGCCCGATCCGGAGCTCGACGGCGGCTTCGCCGGGCTGCCTTTGCCGCGGGGACGCGGCCGGCCGCCGGGACCCTAATTTAGAGCTGCCGCCGGCGGGCAGGAGCCGGGCCGGCGCGGGCTCAGGCACCGCCCGGATCCGTGCGGCGCTGAAACCGATCAAGGCAGCATTGTTTGGAGAAAGGTGTAGAGTCGACAAGTGAGATGGTGGGAGGGAGTCATGGCTCATCTTCTAGCCCCGCAACCCCCTAATCCTGAGCTGCCAGTCTTCTTCAATGTGGACGGGGTGGTGGGCGCCCCGCCCGCGCAGAACAGCAGGGAGGACGTCCTACTGGTGCAGTTCGCCTTCCACGTGATCGCTCGTTCCCCGCTGTCGACCACAGACCCCGCGGTGCTGGCGGCTGCCAGAGCAGTTCAGCCCACGGGAGTGATTGATGCGGCGACGATCGCCGCGATCCGACGACTCCAGGAGGACAATAAAAGGGACCGTTCGGCCACGGTTGTGGATGGACGGGTGAGCCCAGCGAGAGGCGGCTACAGTTACGGGGCCGCCTGGACCATCGCTCACCTGAACAACTCACTGCAGAACCGCAACGTGGACATATGGCCCCGGATTGACAAATCCCGGACTGTCCTGCCGAGCTTCAACAGATGGTGATCCGCACGGTGGCCGGCACGTAGCGGGGAGGTCGGACTTGCCTCGGCGGATGCGCCGAGGCGCCGCCCGATGACGGCGCGTGTGGCGGACTCCTTCGCGTCGTCCCTCGCCGGTGAAGCGCCGGCTGTTCGACTGTGGCGCCGACCGTCCCCGCGGCACAGCCGGAGGATCTGCCGTTTCTGGAGCGGATGTTCGTGGAAGCGACGCTGCGGGTCCCGAACAGGATCCGGCAGAGCCTCTCCGCGCTGCTGGGCCGTGCCGGGACTCCGGAGTTACTTCGTGGACTGGGGGCGCGCCGCGGACACCGCCTTGATCGCCACGGTCCGACGGACCGGTGGGACTAGAGGCGCGCCCTCGCGCCCGTGGCCGAGCGGTCGAGCGTCTCCTCGGGCGAGAACTCCCCGATCACCTTGTACATCGGCACCGGCGTCGAGAGGCCCTTCAGCGAGTAATGCCCGAGGCGAGTGACGCGGTACTTGTCGCGTACCGCCTCGTAGGTCGCCGGCCCGATCACGATGTCCCCCGCCATGGCGACGAACTCCTCCATCCGGGCCGCGACGTTGACGGCGTTGCCGACCACGGTGTAGTCCACGCGGCGCACGGAGCCGATCTCGCCGACGATCGCCTCCCCCGTGTTCAGCGCGATGCGCACCTCGATCGGGGGCTCTCCGCCCGCGGCGCGCTGCCGGTTCCATGCCTCCACCGCCCCGCGCATCGCCAGCGCCGCCGCGACGGCGCGCACGGCGTGGTCCGGCTGGTCGATCGGCGCCCCGAAGAAGGCCATGACGGCGTCGCCGATGAATTTGTCGATCGTGCCTTCCTGCGAAAAGATGGCGTCGGAGGAGAGCGTGAAGAACTGGGTCAGCAGCGCCGCGAGCGGCTCGGGCGCCATCTTCTCCGACCAGGAGGTGAAGCCCACCAGGTCCGCGAAGAGGATCGTGACGGTTTTCGTGCGCACCATCTTGAAGGCGCCGGTCGCCTCGACGTCGGCGATGATCTCCTCGACGATGTGGGGCGAGTGATAGCGCTCGAGTCTCCCCCGGATCCGTTTCTCCTCCGCGACGCGCTCGTGCAGACGCGCCCGCTCGATCGCGACCGCCGCGAAGTTCGCGAGCGCCGTGAGCAGGTCCAGATCCCGCTCCGTGAAGGTCCCCACGTGCAGCGGCGAATCGACGTGGATGACGCCGATGACCGAGTCGCGGTACCAGAGCGGAGCGCACATGGCCGAGCGGATCTGCTGCATGCGGATCGACATGCCCGCGCCGAAGCGCTCGTCCACCTGCGCGTCGGAGGTGAGCACGGCGACCTTCTTGCCCATCACCATGTCCACGATCGTGCGGGAGTAGGGGGCCGAGCCGTCTGAGGTCGCGCGGGGCTGCGACTTGAACCGGTTGATCCGGAGCTGTAGCTTTCCCCCCTCCTCCAGCAAGAGGAATCCCCGGTCGACCGGCAGGTACTCGAAGATCAGGTCCATGACCTTCGCCAGCACCGTCTCCAGGTCGTCGGCCGAGATGAGGGTCTTGGCCACCTGCGCGAGGATCTCGAAGACCTTGTTCTTGTAGGCGAGATCCAGGACCACCCGCTTTCGCGTCTGCGTCGTCTCGGGCACCGGGGCGGCGTCCTTCTCGAGCCCGAAGTCCAGGTTGAACTCCGAGATCGGGCGGATGCAGGTCGAGGTGGAGTCGAGCGCCTCGGCCGCGGCCGGCTGGTCCGGCAGCTCGCGGAAGAGAAGTTGGAAGGTGCCGATGGTGACCTGGTCCCCGTCGGCCACGGAGCACTCGGGCACCGGCTGGTCGTTGACGCGGACACCGTTGGTCGAGTGGTTGTCGCGCACGACCCAGACGCCGCTCTCGCGGCGCAGGTAGGCGTGGCGCCGCGAGACGGAGAAGTCGTTCAGGACGATGTCGTTGTCGGCCGCCCGGCCGATCGTCACCTGCTCGCTCGTGAGGTTGAAGACCTGTGGCCGGCCGTCCGCCTCGTAGTGAACCTGTAGCATGGCCGAAAAATTATAGTCCGCGGCGGCCGCCTACGGCCGCAGCCGGAACTCGATCCGGACTTCCTTTCGCGAGACGACGGGCCCCGAGCGCCCGCGCGCCGGGCGGTAGCGCCAGCGCCGCACGGCGTCGGCGGCCGCCTCCGAGAGGCCGAGGGGAAGGCCGCGAACGACGTCCACACGCAGCACGCGGCCGTCTGCGCCCACCGTGGCCTCCAGCACGACCGTCCCTTCCGCGCCGCCGCGGCGGGCGATCTCGGGATAGACGGGCTCCACCTTCGAGAGGAGGGTCGCGGGCTCGAGAGGCTCCTCGGAAGCCGGCACCGGCGCGGAAGCCGCGTCCCCGACCGCGGGCGAAGGGGGGGCTTCGCCGGGAAGGGACTCTTCCACGGGCTCGAAGGCGAGCGACTCGGAGAGCTCCGCCACCTCCAGGTTCCTCAGAGCGCGTTCCCGCGCCGGCAGGATGGGCGGACGTCGCGGGTCGGGCGGAATCACATCGACACTGCCCGAGTCCACGAAGGCAAGCCCGCCGTCCGGTCCCCTCAAGGCATAGTAGGCATGGTCCACCGAGTAGATCCGGACGGTCGTGCCCTTCCGCAGGCGGCCGGCGTGCGCCGCCATGGGGAACGGGGCCAGGAGCAGCGGCGTGTCCTCGACGACGACGCCCGAGACCGGCTCAAAGGAGAGGATCGTGCGCGCGCGCCGGGCGCGCGCCTCCCGGTCGGAGTCGCGCTCGAGGGCTTCGGCCGGAAGAAAGCCGGCGGCGTCCTTCGTCCCGACCTCGATCCAGAGGCCGAGGTCGCGCCGCACTTCCAGACGCGCGCCCCGCGGCAGCCTCGCGGCCGTCTCGGAGCGGGCGTCGGGCTGCTGCTTGAGCTCCGCCTCCGCCACGGTGACGGTGGCGGGGGCGCTCTCCTCCTC